>NZ_CAJMZL010000008.1:0-220419 GCF_905220305.1 Caballeronia sp. J97
TCTACTTAGCGGCAACCCCGACGTTTGAACTTAGCAGCAACAACACATTGCATGTAGAAGCTTTTTAGATGGAACCCCGATATTTCAAAAAAGCCTCGACATTGACATGCACTGCGTCTTTGGCGTCGCGGCGTAGACCTGCGCGTCCGGCGATGGCCGGTCCCGCCGCACCATCCCATGCGACAATCCACGTCAGTTGGTGACGCCGGGTGGTGACCTTATGACGCAAACCCGCTGTGAGCGATGTCGCGCGGACAAGCCTGCGCACGATTTTGTGCGTGCCGGGTCGTTAGACGGCACTTGGCGCGTGCTCTGCAGTCGGTGTTTCAACGACGAGATGGCACAGTTCGCGGACCTTCGGAACTTCGAGCATCCGAACTTCACGCCGCTGCGCCTGCTCGATGCGCACGGCTACGAGCACGAGTTCCATTTTCGCAGTCTGCTACTCGGCGACCAGCTTTCGTTGGAAGCCTTCGAGCTCGTAGACGACGACTCTGTAGGCTACCGCTTCCAGAGCCTGGGTGATCCTGAATTGGAGCCGTTCGCGCTGTTGGCTCAGCTCATTCAGAAAATCAGGCGCGCATTGGCGACCACGCACCTCGTCGCGGAAGCTGGCGGGCTACAGGTCGCCGAAACGATGGTCAGAGGCCGGCTCGACCGGGACGGGGCCGAACACACCAGCCAACCCTGCGTGATCATCGACGGCCGGCGTGTCGACTGGCAGGATTTCGGCGCGATGCTTCTCGCCTTCGAGGGATGGCAATTTCGGCTTGAGTTGCTCGATCCCAGCGACGAAGCTTGATACCGTCGCGCGACACTCCCGACTGTACGCCTGCACTACAGGAGTTGATAGGTTACTGGATCAGCCGTCGTTCGATTTTATTAGGGTCGAAGCTGATTTGGTTTCACGGGAAACGCATCGGTGACCGTCTCGATCACAAAGATCCGTCGCGCTCCCCATGGTGCGTGATGTTTGATGTTTGATGCGGTCCAGCTGTAATTGTGGCATTTGCTGCGTCATGACAGGAGAGCCTCATGCGAACTACCCTCGATATTGATGACGATGTAATGGCAGTCGTACGCGCTCGCGCCAAGCGAGAGCACGTCTCTATCGGACGGGTGCTGTCAGCACTCGCTCGGGCAGCGCTGCAGCCGGTTGCCGCCTCACCAACGATGCGCAATGGACTGCCGGTCTTGCCAAACGCGCGCTCGGGACGCCCGGTGACCCTCGATCTCGTTAATCAGTTGCGCGACGAGACCTCCTGATGGCATATCTTCTCGACGTGAACGTCCTGATCGCGCTGCTCGACGCCTGCCACGTGCAGCATGAGGCGGCGCATGCATGGTTCGGCCAAGTCGGACACGCCTCGTGGGCGACCTGCCCACTGACCGAAAACGGCGTGCTGCGCATCATCGGCAATCCGCGTTACCCGAACACACTCGAGACGCCGGCCGCTGTCGCACCGCTCGTGGCGCAATTGCGAGCACATCCCAGCCACGATCTGGGCTGACGACGTAAGCCTGCTCGATCCACAACACGTCGATGCGAGCCGGATCCTTGCGACAGATCAAGTGACCCATACCTATCTGCTCGCGCGTGCGCATCGCGGCACGCTCGCGACGTTTGATCGTCGGCTGGTCGTCGATACGGTCCCCGACGGTGCTCGGCACGTCGAATTGATCACATAAGGGCCGACCACACCCCGAGGATTGGAAGCGCTCCTTCGTTGCGATGCCGAACACGAGACAGCCCTCCCGCTCTTCCTTTTGATTAGCTATGCTTTATAAATTCGGAAAATAGATTTATATCAAATACATAGGATTCCAAAATAGCTCAAATTGCTCTCCTGCCGCGCTTAGCACACGGTAGCGACCGGGTGGAAGCCTGCGCCTTCGATTGCAGAGGCAATCTGCCCCTGTTCCAGCGGGGACTCGACCTTCACCAGCTTCGCTGCGACATCGATCTCCACTTTGGCAGTCGCGTCCAGTTTGGCGATTGCCCTGCTGATGACGCTCGCACATCCGCCGCACGACATATCGGCTACCTTGAATTCCATTTGCACGCTCCTCGACTGGACTGTATTTAGCATGCACCTTCCCCCGGTGGGAAGGTCAACAGGAATTTCGTCGTCGACCTTTTAGCGCAACGCGACAAATGACTTGATGAACGTCAGAACGTGATGCGACCCGCGACCCTCGCGCGCGGCAGAGCGAACCGGGCGCCATACGGTTACACGCTGACATGTTCGCGCGCTTGCAGCGGTCTTAACCCGTGCTAGACTCTGCACCCATGTCTTACTGGCGCAAATTCATTCTCGTCGTGTTGCTGGCACTGAGCCTTCCGGTTCAGTCGTTTGCGGCCGTCTCGATGGTTTGTGCGCCCTCGGAGGTGGCCGATGACGAAGCATCGCCTCATCAACACCTCCATCAATCTGGGGCAGCAGACAGACACGCGGTCGTAGCCGACCATAATTACCATGCTGGTCATCATCACGACGGCGGCCGCCAAGTTCATGCCTGTTCGACCTGTGCTTCCTGCTGTGTCGGTGCGGCGCTACCCGTTGTGCCTACAGTGTCCGCTTCGACTGACCTGACGCATTTCTCCGTCCCACTGCCTCCGGATGCCGGTGTCGTGTTGTTCCTGACCGGCGGCATCGAACGGCCTCCCCGCTCCATTCTCGTCTAATCCGCGCACTCGCAGCCATTCGCTGCAGCCAGCTAGTTTTTCTGGGGTCCTTCACGGACGCCGGATGATTTACGACGAGAAGAATTCATGCGAACAATATCTGCGGCGCTCTTGGGCGCAAGCGCAGTGTTGCCGTTGCTCGCGCACGCCACGACGGCCGTACCCGAGCCGACAGATGCCGGCGTATCGGTTCCGGCCGTCACCGTGCAGTCCGCGTTTGACGGCTACAAGTCCTGGCAGGATGGGGAAGCCCCGAGCTGGCAGCAGTTGAACCGTGCTGTTGCGCCCAGCCGAGGCACGAGCGCCACGAAGCACAGTCAACAACCAGCTGCTACACCGGAAAGAAAGAGCGGTCACGAACACGGGAGCGAGTCGAAATGATTCGAACTCTCGCTCCACACCGTGTGGCATCCATCGCCATCGCGACGGTACTCCTGGCCGGCTGCACGACGTTTTCGAAAGACGGTGGATTCAACACGGTGTCGACGACCGCGACTGAGCGCCTTGGCAAGGAGGCGGTGTACATCAAGTCCGACGAAGACCGCGACGCCACATTCAAGCGCACTCAGGAGCTGCTTTCGAAGCCGCTCGGCATGGACGACGCTGTCCAGGTTGCGCTGCTGAACAACCGGGGACTCCAGGCTTCATACGGCGAGCTCGGTATTTCCGAGGCCGACCTCGTGCAGGCGGGCCGCCTGCCCAATCCGGGCTTTACATTCAGCCGGACCCACTGGAGCGATGGCTTTGGAATCAGCCGGACGTTCTCCGTGGGCGTATTGGGGATTCTCACGCTGCCCGTGGCGACGCGTATCGAGAGTAGCCGATTCGAACGGACGAAGCTCGAGACGGCCAATGCGATGCTCGTCGTGGCCGCCGACTCCCGCAAAGCCTACGTCAACGCTGTGGCTGCGGAGCAGGCGGCCCTTTACGCCGCCCAGGTCAAGGACTCGGCCGAGGCAGGCGCGGAACTCGCCTTGCGTATGCGCCACGCTGGCAATTTCAGCAAACTCGACTATGCGCGCGAGCAGGCCTTTTACGCGGAGTCGGTCGCGCAGTTGGCCAAGGCCCGGCAGCAGTCGGTCATGGCTCGCGAAAAGCTCACCCGCACGATGGGTCTATGGGGTTCGGGTACGCAGTACAAGTTGCCGGACCGCCTGCCTGACCTACCAAAGGACAAGCCCCGACTGGACCAGCTCGAGAGCTTTGCGATGCAGAACCGCCTCGACATTCAGGCGGCGAAGCTTCGGACACAAAGCGTTGCCACCTCCCTGGGGCTGAGCAAAGCGACCCGATTCATCAATGCGCTCGAAGTCGGCTATCTCAACAACTTCGAGACGGACAAGGGGCGCGAGCACGGGTTCGAAATCAGTGTCGAGATTCCCATCTTCGACTGGGGTAGCGCGAAGGTGGCACGGGCCGAAGCCATCTATTTGCAGTCGGCGAACCAGCTCGCCCAGACGGCAATTGACGCCCGCTCCGAGGTACGTGAGTCGTACTCCGCCTACGTGACGAGCTACGACCTAGCGAAGCACTACCGCGACGAGATCGTGCCTCTACGCAAGACCATCTCGGACGAGATGCTCCTGCGCTACAACGGCATGCTCACGAGCGTGTTCGAGCTGCTTGCCGATTCGCGCGACCAGGTCGCGGCCGTCAATGGATACATCGAGGCCCTGAAAGACTACTGGTCTGCGGAGACGGACTTGCAACAGTCGCTTGGCGGACGACTCCCACCCCTCTCCCTGGCACAGGGTCAAGGCGCATCCCAAGGCGAACCGACGTCTCCTTCCGCGCCGCAGACACCTCAGGCACCGATGCAGGATGCGCCGCTGCCCGCTCCCACGACACAACCGGCGTCGCCGACGAATTCAGAAGGTAATTGAACATGGTTTCACGTCGAAGTTTCCTCGGCGGCTCGGGCGCTGCGCTCCTCGGCGCGGCGTTGGTTAGCAAGGCTGGCGCGGCGTCGCTTCCAGAAGCGCCAACGATGCAAAAAGCCGCCACACAGCCACCGCTAGTGCCGCCCAATGGTCGCCCGTACACGCCCGTCGCAACGTTGAACGGCTGGTCGCTGCCGTGGCGGATGAAGAACGGGTGGAAGGAATTCCACCTGACGGCCGAGCCTGTGGTCCGTGAGATGGCGCCCGGCATGAAGGCGAACCTTTGGGGATACAACGGCCAGGCGCCGGGGCCGACCATCGAAGCGGTCGAAGGCGACAAGGTTCGCATCTTCGTGACCAACAAACTGCCGGAGCACACCACCGTCCATTGGCACGGAATGCTTGTGCCTTCAGGGATGGACGGCGTTGGGGGGCTGACGCAACCGCACATCCCGCCGGGCAAGACGTTCGTCTATGAGTTCCAAATCGAGAAGCACGGCACCTTCATGTATCACCCACATTCCGACGAGATGGTCCAGATGGCGATGGGGATGATGGGCACGTTCATCGTGCATCCGAGGCAGCGCAGCGTCATGCCGGTGGACCGCGACTTCGTGTTTCTGATGTCCGCCTACGACATCGACCCGGGCAGCTTCACGCCGCGAGTCAACGAAATGACGGACTTCAACATGTGGACGTGGAATTCGCGGGTCTTTCCGGGCATCGACCCGCTGCCCGTGCGCGCCGGCGAGCGCGTCCGCATCCGATTCGGCAATCTGACCATGACCAATCACCCGATTCATTTGCATGGGTACAGCTTCGAGGTCGCAGGAACCGACGGTGGATGGATTCCCCCCTCCGCACGCTGGCCGGAAGTGACTGCCGACGTTGCAGTCGGTCAGATGCGCGCCATCGAGTTCACGGCAGACCGGCCTGGCGACTGGGCGTTTCACTGCCACAAGTCGCATCACACGATGAACGCAATGGGACACCAGGTTCCGAACCTGATTGGCGTACCACAGAAAGACCTCGCGAAACGCATCAACAAGCTCGTGCCGGACTACATGGCGATGGGCAGTTCGGGCGGCTCGATGGGTGATATGGAAATGCCGCTGCCGGACAACACCCTGCCCATGATGACCGGTACGGGACCGTTCGGCGCGCTGGAGATGGGCGGCATGTTCACCGTCGTCAAGGTTCGTGAAGGACTCGGTCGCAACGATTACCGCGACCCGGGGTGGTTCAAGCACCCGAAGGGAACCGTGGCGTACGAATACACCGGTGAACTACCGGATAGCTGATTTGGTGGTGAGCCGTACATGACTTCGGCCGATGTTTGTAACTTCAACTATGGGAGAGAGCGTGATGAAGCACGCGATTGTTTCGATTGTGATGGGTTGTGCCGTGGCAATTTTCGGGACCGCCTCTGCGGCCGGTGAAACGGCAAACACGAATATGGCAAGCGGCGCGCAACCGAGCGCGGACGCAAAAAACAGCATGTCGCATGGCGAAGTGAAGAAAGTCGACACCGCCGCCGGCAAGCTGACCATCAAGCACGGCCCGCTCGAAAATCTCGACATGGAAGCAATGACGATGGTGTTCAAGGTCAGCGACCCGGCGATGCTGTCCCAGGTGAAGGTCGGCGACAAGATCGATTTCGTCGCAGAAGAAGTCGACGGCGCGCTCACCGTGACGAAGCTGCAGAAGCAGTGAAACTGAATGGGGCGCCAACGATATAGCGTGTCGAGCGCCCGAATCAATCTCGGGAGATAACAATCGTGAAAACCCAGACGTACAAGCTTTGTATTCGCGCAGCGGCGATCACTGCTATTGCGCTATCGCCCGCGCTTGCATTTGCCCACGGCAAACTCGAAAGCGCAACGCCGACGGCCGGCAGCACAATCGATGCATCGCCAGAGTCGCTTCGCCTGACGTTCAACGAGGACCTCGAGTCCACGTTTAGCACGATAAAGGTCGTCGATGCATCCGGGTCGCCTGCGACCAAGGAGAAGGCCAAGGTCGACTCGTCGAATCCGCGAGTGCTGACGATTGCGGTTCCGAAGCTTGCCTCAGGCTCTTACACCGTGCAGTGGGCCGCTATGACGCATGATGCCCACAAGACGAAGGGTATCTATACGTTTGCGGTGAAGTGATGGACGACAGTTCCCTCGGCGTTTTGCGGTTGGCGTTTGTGGCGCTTCAAAACCTCAGCTTGGCGATTGTTGTAGGCGCAATGCTGAGTGATACGTGGCTGTCTCGCCGCACGTCGCGATGGCAGACCCGACTCAGTTGGCACCTGCTTCTCACCTTGCGCCTAGCGTCGTTTGCAGTGCTTTTCTCCAGTGCAAGCGCATTCTGGATTCATTGCGCGCTGATGAGCGAATCAACGCTCGCGGAAGCGGGTCCCGCTGTCCGCTCGATGCTGGTGGAGACCGGCTTTGGTCACGCATGGATTGCAGGCGCAGGCTTCATGCTCGTCGTAATGATTCTGTCGCTTGCGCAGTCGGGCAATCCGATAAGCTTCAAGCGCGCAATCTGGCTCGCTCTAGGAGGGGTCGCATTGTCACGTAGCCACGCGGGCCACCCCGTCGATGCCGGCGTGCTGAGCGTTCCAGTGTGGGCCGACTGGTTCCATTTGCTCGCCATCAGCGTATGGGTCGGACTGGTACTGGTGGCAACGTATGTCGTTCTGCCACGCGTGCTTAGTGCACCAGCCCGTGAACGAGCGAACAGTGCAGCGTTCGTTCAGTCACTCTCCGACGCTGCGGCGGTCGCGCTGGTCATCCTGTTCGCCACCGGCGCCTACAACGGCTGGCGCGGAGTGAACACACCTGAGAGTCTCGGGACGTCGACGTATGGGCAGATATTGCTGCTCAAGTTCGCCCTAGTGCTCATTGCCGCTGCGCTTGGCGCACATAACCGGTTTGTCGAGATGCCGCGACTGCTTGCCTCTTTAAAGGAAGCACGTGCGGATGCCGCCGCTCGACCGCTGAAACGCTTTGCGGCTGTTCTGCATGTCGAGTCCGTCGTACTGGCTGGTGTGGTTGTCGCCGCTGCGGTTCTCGTCTACAGTCCTTTGCCGGGAACCACATAAAACGCTACGTGGTCAACCCTCGATGGCTCGCGTGACTGCTTGGCATCGAGACCGGTGCTTCGGCGTAAGGCACTGATCGAACTTGGCGCTTCTCGATGAAGAGTAGGATATGTTGCATCACCAATAGCCGGCCAGCAAATTCTGATGAAGGTGCTTATTATCGAGTGATTTTGGGCCTTCGGCAGCCTCATGGCTGCAAAACGAATGGTAGACGACCTGCTTTGCTGATGGAGTATCGCGATGGTTGGCGCCGCTCACAGTGTGTGCGTAGCGACCCACCATCCCGCCGCGGCCATCGCGGCGGACGCCGGGATCGTTAGCACCCAAGCCCACACGATGTTGCCCGCGACGCCCCAGCGCACCGCGCTCAGCTTTTGCGTCGCGCCAACGCCAACGATCGCTCCGGTGATCGTGTGAGTCGTGGATACTGGAATTCCGAGCCACGATGCGGTGAAAAGCGTCAGTGCGCCGCCCGACTCCGCACAAAAGCCGCCCACGGGCCTGAGCTTGGTGATCTTCTGCCCCATCGTGCGAACGATGCGCCAGCCGCCGAAAAGCGTACCGATGCCCATCGACAGATAGCAGCCGCCGATTACCCATACGGGAGGCGCATCGGCGGTGGCCGACGCGTATCCGGTTGCGATCAGCAGCATCCAGATGATCCCGATCGTCTTCTGCGCGTCGTTGCCGCCATGTCCCAGGCTGTAGAGGCCCGCCGAGAGCAATTGCAGCCGCCGGAAGCGGCGGTCCACCTTGCTGGGGGGTGTGCGGAAACACAACCATGACACGGCCAGCATGAAGCATGACCCGAGCACAAAGCCAAGCAGCGGAGAGATGAAGATGAACGCAACCGTTTTGAGTAGCCCGTCGTAGTTGAGTGCGCCCCACCCCGACTTCGCGAGTGCCGAGCCGACCAGGCCGCCGATCAGCGCATGTGACGAACTCGATGGAATGCCGTACACCCAGGTAATCACGTTCCATCCGATTGCACCAAAGAGCGCACCGAAGATCACGTAATGATCGACGATTGATGGATCGATCGTGCCCTTCCCGACCGTCTGTGCCACCTTCAGATGGAAGACGAAATAGGCAATGACGTTGAACGTTGCAGCGAAAGCCACGGCTTGTTGCGGCTTCAATACGCCGGTCGACACAACCGTTGCGATCGAGTTCGCTGCGTCGTGAAAGCCGTTCATGAAGTCGAACACGAGCGCGATCGCGACCAGCAGAACGACCACCCAGACTGCGAGCTGGACGGACTGCATCAGGCGTTTTCCAGTACGATGCCTTGAAGGATATCCGCGACATCCTCGCACTTGTCGGTGATGGTCTCGAGCAACTCATAGACTGCCTTGAGCTTGATCAGCGTCTTGACGTTGTCTTCTTCGCGAAAGAGCTTCGACATCGCTGAACGAAGGACGCGGTCCGCGTCCGATTCCAGCCGGTCGATGTCTTCGCAGGCCTTCAGGATCTGGGGCGTTTGCTTCATGTTCGATAGCAGGCCCACCGCGAACTGCACACGCTCCGCGGTCGCCGTGCAAATGTGCGCGAGCTGACTTGCTTCGGAGCCGAGAGCTCGTACGTCGTAGAGAGAAATAACGGTGGCGACGTCCTCCATCAAATCGAGGATATCGTCCATCGTGGTGATCAGCTTGTGAATGACGTCGCGGTCGAAGGGCGTGATGAAAGTCTTGTGCAACAGATCCATCGTCTCACGCGTGAGTCTGTCAGCCTCCTTCTCGGCCTTCTGCAGGTTCACCTTATAGATTTCTGCGTCCTGCAGATTGTCGACGAGCAACTCGAGTTCCTTGCCCGCCGCGACGATGCAGACTGCATGCGCGTTGAAGATCTCGAAAAACCTGCCCTCGGTGGGCATGAACTTACCGAACATGAAATCCCCCGATATAAGTCAGACCTTTGACTTTCACGAAAGGGACATATTGTAGCTGCTGAGTGAGGACGCCCTTCAAATCCGTGCCGATACCTTCATCCCGATTCTGAATGTGTCTCCCCACGCAGTCGTGGACTGATCATGCTCGTTTGTATCGAGCGTGAGGACGCTGTCGTAGGAAGAGCCGAGGCGAAGTCAGTGGGCGTCCTGGTACTTGAAAGACCGGCTTCACTCCTTGACGTGCAGCGTGTCGAGGGAGCGCCTGCGCAAGCGCGTATCATGCAATGCCCCCGCCGCGTCGAGCACGGGATACGCTGTCGAACAGAAGAGTGAGTTCAATCGCTTCATATTGCCGATCAGATCAAGGTGCAGCGCGCTGGTTTCCATGCTGCGCAGCGACTGTCCTGCGAGACGATCGAGATGCTTGTGCGAATACGCCCGCTCGAGATCGCGAAAGCGCTCCTTCTCGGCCAGCAACTGTTCGGCACATCGCAGGTCGTTGTTGAGAAAGACAGACAGTCCCAGCCGCAGGTTGCTGACGAGGCGTGCATGCAGATCGTCGAGTTCGCCGAGGCCCTGTTCCGAGAAAGCGAGGCGCTGGGAGATCTTCTTCTCCTCGATGTCGCTCACGATCCGTTCGATGATATCTCCCGCATGCTCGAGATTGATCGTCAACGAAATGATGTCGGTCCAGCGACGGCTTTCCGCCTCGTCGAGCTGCTCGCGAGAGATCAGCGTCAGATAGCTTTTTACTTCCGCATAAAGCTGATCGACATCATCGTCCATGCGCATCGTCTCGCGGGCGACGGCGAGATCGTTGCGTCTGAGGAGATCCGAAACGTTATCGAGCATGGCACGCACGATGTCACCGATGCGGAGCACTTCACGCGACGCATTCGCCAATGCCAGGCTCGGCGTTGCAAGACCGGCCGGATCCAGGTACAGCGGACGCAACTCACCCGTCGTCACCGTGCGATCGGGTAGTAGCCGGCAACTGATCGCCGCGACCCGATCGACGAGCGAGAGGCACGCGCAGCAGCGTATGGCGTTGTAGATCACATGGAATCCGACCACCGCTTCGCGTGGATTGGTGATCAGGACCGGCAATCCGCGTGCGAGCAGCGATGCAAACGGCAGAATGATGATCGCCCCAGCCAGCTTGAATGCGAAGCTGCCAGCGGATAGACGTCGTGCCGCCGCGTTCTGCGGCAACGCATTGAGCAAGGCGAGGAGGCCGCTGCCCAGATTCGCGCCGACAACCAGGCACAAGGCGACCTTCAGCGAAATCACGCCAGACGACGCCAGTGTCGCTGTCAGTAGCACCGCGGCGAGGCTCGAGTAGGACAACATCGCGAAACCGGCGCCCACGAGCGCGTCCAGCATCGTGTCGCCCGTGAGCGCGCCGAACATCACCCTGACGCCCGCGCCCTGCATCATGGGTTGCGCCGCTTCGACGATGAGATGCAGCGCCAGCAGGATCAATCCGAGTCCGATAATCGTGCGCCCCACCTGCCCCGCTCGCGTCTGTTTTCGAGTGAGGAAGAGCGGCACACCGACCAGGATCAGAATCGGCGAAAGCCATGACAAATCGAGCGTGAGCACGCGTGCCATCAGCGCGGTACCGACATCCGCGCCAAGCATGACCGTCAGTCCGGCCGCCAGCGGCACCAATCCCTGTGCGGCGAACGACGTGATGATGACGGCTGTAGCGTTGCTGCTTTGCACCAGGCTGGTGACGCCTATACCGGCCAGAAATGCCCGCATTTTGCTGCCGGTGCTACGTCCCAGAATGGCGCGGAGATCGGCGCCAAGTACCCGGAGAATGCCGGTACGGACGATATGTGAGCCCCAGACCAGAAGGGCGACGCCAGAGAGCAGATTAAGAAGAACCAGCACGGCGGATCGATTTCCTCTGAAATGGACGTGACGCTGACGCCAGGCTGTCGAAAACTGGATTGTGACAATAGTGTTACACAGTTCCCCCGCCATTTGAGTGAAGTTATCGGTGAACGCGTTGTGCGTGTGTTTCTCGAAGACAACACCGGGCGAGCCCGGCAGCCAGTCCAGCGGCTTCACGAAGCCCGATTTCTTCTTCAACGGATCGGCCTTGCCGACGTGCAGGACATGGATCACCGGAACGCGCGCTTCACGTGCGCCGCGGTCGAGGCGCAGCACGGCGTCCTGAAAGCCGGCAGATCGGAAGCGGATCAGTCGGGCATGTGTCGAAACGATTCCTGAACGTCGATGATGACGAGAGCGGAGCGGAGCGGCGCCGAGCAGTATCGGTCACTTTTGGCCTCGATGATTGAACGTGCGCTCATCTTAGTCCGGCTTACTGGAAGCGGGACAGGGCATCACGAGTCAGACCTGCGGACAAAATTCGCTATCGCCAGTGGTGTACTGCTTCGTTGCCTCGAAGCGGCGAAGGTTCGCGCGCGCGCGGCTCGTCGGCTATCTGAATGGTGCAACAGGCAGTCCTTCCGCGTCGTATGTCTTCATGGCCACAGCGCTGCTGGCGTCGGTCGTCCTCATGATGCTGGAGCCCGCACATATCGGCCAGCGCTCGACACCCAAGGGAGGCACGGGCAGCAAGTCCGATTCCGTGGCTTCTGCTCTCGTGAAACAACTCATGGCAACACTCATCACCGACATCAAGGTCATCCTGACTGCGCCAGAAGGCATCAATCTCATCGTCGTCAGGGTCGATACGAATCAGCCTGGCTTGTATGGACTCGGATGCGCGACCTTCGCGTATCGTCATCTTGCGGTCAAGTGCCTGATCGAGGAGTACTTGCGGCCTTTGCTCATCGGGCGCGACGCCGAGGCGATCGAAGAGCTTTGGCAACTGATGCATCAGAACGCATACTGGCGCAATGGACCGATCGAAAACAACGCGATCTCGGGTGTCGATATGGCGTTGTGGGACATCAAGGGCAAGCAGGCTAACATGCCCCTGTATCAGTTGTTTGGCGGCAAGGTGCGCGAAGGCGTACCGATTTATCGCCACGCGGATGGCCGCGATCTCAACGAACTCTGCGAGAACATTCAGCGATATCGCGAGCAAGGCATCGCGCATATCCGCTGCCAAAGCGGCGGATACGGTGGCGGCGCATTTGGCCGCGCGCCTTCGAATGCGCCCGAAGGTGCGGCCGAGGGCATCTATCTCGATAGCCGCAAGTACATCCGCGACACGCTCAAGCTGTTCGATGGAATCCGTAGCAAGATCGGGTTTGATGTGGCGCTGTGCCACGACGTGCATGAGCGTTTGAAACCCGTCGAAGCAATTCGCTTCGCGCGCGAGCTCGAGCCTTTCGAGTTGTTCTTTCTCGAAGATGCGATCGCGCTCGAAGAAGGCGAGTGGATGCGCCAGTTGCGCGGGAAGACCACGACGCCGCTGGCGCAAGGCGAGCTATTCAACAACCCGTACGAATGGCGGTTTCTGATCACGGAGCGGCTGGTCGATTTCATTCGCGTCCATCTGAGCCAGATCGGTGGAATCACGGCGGGGCGAAAGCTGCAAATTTTCGCTGAGCAGTTCGGTGTGCGGACGGCGTGGCATGGTCCGGGCGACATGTCGCCGCTCGCACATGCTGCGAACATTCATATCGACCTCGCATCGCGCAATTTCGGCGTGCAGGAATGGTCGGGCACGGCGCCGCCGAACTTCGTGATCCAGGAACTGAAAGGACCACGCGAGGCGCTGCTCGAGGTGTTCCCGGGCCTGCCGGAGTTTCGCAACGGCTTCGTCTATGCGAACGATAAACCGGGCTTGGGTGTCGATCTCGATGAGCGTGAAGCGGCAAAATACTCCTGCGAACGGGGTATCACCCGATGGACGCAAACACGCTTGATGGACGGTGGGCTGCAGACACCTTGACGCTGTCTTTCACGAACAGCAGCGCGTTCCAGCGGGCGCGCTTGATTACGACTCGCCAGCCCTCCTGCGCTAGCCACGACGACAGCCGTCTCTACTTCGCTACGTGGCGATCCTGTCTTCGTTCAACCAGATGGGGCTGATGCCGTTCGCGCAAATCTCTACGCGCGTCGTTCGGCCGCTTATTCCGCCGGCCCCGACAGCGGCCTGGTCGCCATCGCGCGCGTCAGGCCATGAACCGGACGGCGCACGGCCACATCGAACGGATTGATTTGCGGGCCGAGCGCCTGCGCCTGGCGCTTCAGCAGTTCGACCACCATCGGCAGGCGGTCTTCGCCCAGGCGCGTCGACAGCGTGCCGACGCTCAACGCGCCGAGCGCATTCCCCGAGCGGTCAAGAATCGGCACGGCCACGCCCGCCATCCCATCAATCAACCCGCTGTTGCGGCCCGCGTACCTACCCACAACGGCAGGGCGACGAGGTCCAACATGCCTGCGCAGTGGGAAATCATCAGTGTCATTATTCCGCGAGCACTCTCGATTCGTGGCAACTCGAGTACCTTCTGCATGATGACCTCCTGGTCAGAACGCATGAATCCAGCGCAGGTTCACGTGAGTGCCGGAGTACGTATTGCGCTCCACCACCGGGAAATAAAGGTTCGCAAACACGAAGTTCTTGCGATCGATCGTCCACTCGGCGCCGGGTCCCAGAGACAGGTTCGTCGTTCGAGCAGCGGGCTGGCTCGCCCCATTGACACGGTCATCCGTGATCTGGCGGAACCAGAAGCCGTTCAGGCCGACATCGAGGTTCGGCAAGACCTTGTACGATGCTGCAAAGTTGGCCCACACCGCCTGGCCGGCCTGGAAGTTCATCAGGCCCGGAACTTGAAACGGATTGTTGATACCCGGATTGGTGTTCTTCAAGTTGTACAGGTAGTGCATCCGCACCGACACTTCCGTCTTCGGCGTAGGCAAAACCGTCACCGACCAGTACGGGTTCAGCGACCAGAAGCCCGAACTCGGATTGACCAGCTTGTTCGGATCGTAGGCGCCGGTCGGCGCGATCACGTCGAATTCGAACCGCTGCACGAAGACAGGACGACCATCGCTGATCACCGGCGCCATCTGCAAAAACGGGCCGAACGTAACGTCACCGAAGCCCGAACGTGCAGTCAGCGTCGGCGCATAAGGATTGAATTCGGTCGAGTGTGCGTTCAACGACGTAACCGGCAGCATCGCCGTGAAGCCGAGTGCGCCTCCGAGTACGTGAATCGGCGACGTATACACCATCTGCGGCATCCACACGAACGCATTGAGTTGCGCATCCTTGAATGCGGAACTTTGCGCGCCCGTGTTCGTGTAGAACCTGGTGTTGTGCTTGTATTGCAGGAGCTGGATCGACGTCCAGCCCGGCTCCGTACTGCCAAACGCATCATTGAAAGTCGTCGCGCCGAGATCGATTCCTGCTGGCTGATAAGTCGATGCCTGCCCCGTACATGACATGGCGGTCAACGTCGCTCCAACAATGACCCGTATGGATCGCCGCATCCTGCTTTGATGATTAGACCCCTTTCCCATTTCGTCTCCATAATATAGGTGTACTACTTAGTTGTTATAAATCCATGCCTTGAAACATCTTCCTCTAACGCTCAAATCAAAAATATCGCGACGTAGCGTGGGACGCCTTCGTTATGCGTTGGGCCGTACATCGCGATGCCGTTTCAGGTTCGTCCTCTTCGAAACTCAGGCGGGCGCTAATCGATTCCGGCCCATTCGGCTGTCGTCAGCAAACCTTCGTTCATGTTCGGGCTGACGAAAACGGCAGCACGAGCCGCGACAGATGCGTGGCATCCCGATAGATCGTGTGTGTCACCGCCCGTCCAACGGGCAGATGAAATGCGTCGGGCGGCAACAGGGAATTGTGCTCATCCACCAGCGGCTCGTTGCACATGAGCTCGATTACCAGCTTATGGCCAGCCTTGAATTCATTCGCGAAGGGATAGAGCCGCACGACGTATTCATTGATCTCGCCGGGATCGACAGGCACACTGCGCGTGTGCGGGTGATATGGATTGCCTTCGCTGGATCGTTCGTCGAGTTCGCGATGCGATGCCTTGAGGAAGCCTGTCGTGACGAGCTGGCGCTTGCCGGTCGGCGCCTCGTCCCACACACGCAGGATCAGATTCGTATCGTCCTGGTCAATGGAAACGTAGAGATGCGCAGCGCTCACGCCATGGATCGACGTTGCGGCCTGGAACGGCTCCGTGGACCACGTCAGCTTCTCGACTCTGTCCACGATGGTCAGCGGCGCCTGATAAAAGCCTTCCGGATGCGCATGCTCCACGTCCAGGGGCTCCGGCTCGAACGCCAGCTTGCCACGGGTACGCAAGTACAGCGGCTTGTAGTCGACCGGCGTGACGGGCCAATGATCGGCCGTCATCCATGTGCGGCTGCCTTCGACATGCACCTTCACCGCCGGCTCGTCCATGATCCCGTTGTCGATGCCCTTCAACCAGTAGTCGTACCAGCGGAACATGGTGTCGTGATCATCGACCCAAGGGCGCGTCTGCATCGGCGGATAGGGCCCGATCTCCAGCTTCTTCGGGCCTTTCAGCACATCGAAGAGCTCGATCGTTCCGTCTACGGTCCAGCCGCGGCCCTGATTGATCTGCAGGTACACGGGGATATCGATGTTTCTGGCCAGATTGATCGGGTTCTGCGCTTCGTACCACTCGCCATCGAGATGATTCATGACGATGTCGAACCAGGACTCGTGGTGAATCGGATAGTTCAGCAGATGCACCAGGTTGGGCCAGGCCGCCACGTCGGGGTCGGCGAGTCGCTCGGCCACGCGCCGCTTGATTTCCTCTTTGGAGAAGGTCTCCAGCATGCGAGACTTGTGACGATGCGTGAAGGCCCAACCCGAGTCGCCACCACGCCCTTCTCGTGCAGCACGCGGCATGAACCACATGACACCGCCGTGATAGGTCGTCTCATAGAAATCAAAATGCCCCCCGCTGACGAAGATCGCCTTGAGATGCGGCGGGCGCTCGGCCGCAGCGAAGATCTGCATGGACCCGAAGTACGAAATGCCGATCATCCCGACCACACCGTTGCACCACGGTTGCGCGGCGACCCACTCGATGAAATCGTAAGCGTCCTGTCCCAGCGGAACGCCGCCGGCGTTGTAGTTGCCGATGTGCTCCCCCTCAGAACCGCCGGAGCCACGTACGTCGCCGATCACGTGAACGTAGCCTTCCTTCACCACGCGAGCGATGTCACCTGCCTCGATGCATCCGTCCCACAACGGTGAGGGACGTCGCTGCGGAGGAATGGTGAGCGCCAGCGCCTGTAATTCCTTGCCATAGGGGCTCAGCGCGACCAGTGCCGGGCGCGGCATATCGCCTTCGGCATGATAGGCGTCTGCAACGAGGTGAATGCCGTCGCGCATCGGCACACGCAGGTCTTTGTGTACAACCATCATGAGCGATAGCCCTTATTAAAGTATCCGTGCATCGTGGTAAAGAATGGCGAGGGTTCCAAGGTTGGATCGCCGTCGTAGCGCAAGTGATGCGCGATACAGCAAAAGGGCGAACAGACATCCATGGCAACGGCTGTGCCGTCGAGGCCGAATTGCTCGGTGGCGGCAAGCACCCTCGCCTCAACGTCGAGGCTTTCCTGGATCTTGGCTGCTGCCTGTTCGCGGTCCAGCACCACGCCCAGTGATTCGACACCCTGGCTGCGATAAGGATGACCGAGAAACAGGCGGTTCGGTTGGACGTGGTCGCGAAGGTGCTGCAGGCTGGCACGATACGCATCTGGATCGGCGTAGCTCGGAAATCCGTTGGCTGCACCGTGGATCTGCACGGCATCGCCGACGAAGACATCGCGCTGCCCTTCCACCACATACGCCACCGAACCTGCCGTGTGGCCGGGCACGGAGTGCACCGTAATCGTCACATCCGGCCCAAGCGATAGCTGGTCGCCATGGCGGACCACCTGGTGCGGTTCCATTTCACCGGAGATGGCGGCCTCACAGGCCGCCGTTATCCTGGCCTCCCCTTTCGGGTCGTCGATATAGCGGCCACGCGCTGCCAGATATTCCTCGACATGGGTGCGGCGTGAACGCAGGAACGGCGCATCGGCCTCGTGGATGACGACTTTGGCTTTCCGGCCTGTCAGCTCCCAAAGCGCATGCGCCCCACCGATGTGATCGATATGGCCGTGTGTAAGAAGAATCCAGCGCACATCTTCGATGCGCCGCCCCAGTTGCTTGAGCGCCGGCGCAATGCCAGCCGCTGGCGATGAGGCGATGCCGGTGTCGACAATCGCCGGCTCGCTTCCGTCGATGAAAAAGCTGTAGAGGCCGAACCGCCCCCACTGCGAAAACAGTGGCTGGATATCGACGGAGGTCATCGCTTTGCCTTCCTGATGAAGTCGGCGGTCTCGGCGAACACGCCCTGGAACTCGGGCAGCCAGGAGAAGTGCTGGACAAATCCATGCGCCGCCGATTCGTAGCGGCGGATCGTGGCAGGAACGCCTGCCTGCTCCAGCTTCTGGCCATACAACTCGCCTTCGTCACGAAGTGGATCGCATTCCGCCGTGACGATGAGTGTCGGCGGCAGCCCGGAAAGATCCTGTCTCTTGATGGGCGACACGAGCGGGTCAGCGGGGTTCGCACCGCTATCGATGTAGAACGCGTTGAATGGCTTCAGCATTGCCGTTTCCAGACCATTGCCGACGGCGTTGCTTGTCATCGACGCATAACGCTCGAGATCGAAGTCGAGATCGAGCGACGGGTAATAGAGCACCTGATGCGTGATGCATTTGAGGCCCGCGTCGACGGCCATCGCGGTGACCGCGGCCGCGAAGTTGGCGCCTGAACTGTCGCCGGCCACGACCAGGGTGCGGCCGTCCCAGCCGATGCCCCCGCTGGGACCGCGACCATGCTGTTCTATCCACTGAACCACGGCATAGCAGTCGTTCAGGCCCGCTGGAAAGGCATGCTCGGGAGCAAGCCGATAGCCGACCGAAACGACGACAGACTGCGTGGCACCGGCCAGTGCGCGCGCAATATGATCGTGGGTATTGAGGCTGCCGAGAAAGAACGCGCCGCCGTGGAAGTAAACCAGCACCGGATGGACGCCCGCGGCCGTCGGCTTGTAGACGCGTACTGGAATCTCACCGGCAGACGTCGACAGGTTCTGGTCGAACACGGAATGCGCGGGAAGCCGCTTCTCCAGCGGAGGAACGTGGCTCTCGTCCGCCGCTCGCATGGCCTCCGGATTGAGCGGCCCGGGTGACGGAAGCGGCAAGGAAGCAATGAACTCAGCGACTTTAGGATGCAGTGCCATGATTTAGCTCCTCGCGGCGATCTCGCCCTGATGCTGGTTGGGAAAGACACTCTGGACTTCGTCTTCGCTCCAGCCCTGGCGCGACAGGCGTTGCAGTTCATCGGTTACCGGCTTGCGGCTCGCCTGGAATTGCGCCAGTGCTTCGGGAATCGAATCGGCGTCGCGGAGTTTCTCGGCAAGCGCACCGGCATCCAGAACGGCCGAGTTCGCACCCTGCCCCTGGTGGTGCAACATCGCGTGAGACGCATCGCCGATCAGCACCACCGCGCTGGAATGCCAGAGGGGAACCGGGTCGATGTCATATACGGCTCGCAGGTTCACCTTGCTCATGTCGAGCCCCTCTGCGATCGCCATCAATTGCGGATCGAAGCCCGCCACGACGTTCATCAGCTGGGCCTTGCTGGCGATAGGCGCTGGCGTGGAGTCGGTCGCAAGACAGGTGACATCGAACGACACCTCGTTGCGATGGTGGAGCGGCAACAGGTAGATCTTGGTGCCGTGCCCGACGTACATGCGAAGGTTGCCGTCGGCCACCAGACCGAACGTGTCCGCCGCCGGGATCACTGCGCGATAGGCGTGTTCGCCGGCAAATATGGGGGGCTTGTCGCTGAACAAATGCTTGCGCACTTGCGAGCGAATGCCGTCGGCACCGACGATCAGATCGGCGTTCACCGTCACGCCGTTCTCGAAGATCGCCGTCGCACCGTCGCCGTTGTCGGTGATTCGGCTGAGACGGTGGTCCAGCTTCACCATGCCTGCGGGAAGCGTGCCCAGCAACGTCTCGATGAAGTCTCCACGGTGCACGAAATGCGTACTCGCACCAAACGCTTGTTTTTCCGGCCACTCCTCCATGGCGATTCGCTGACCGCGGGCGGTCAGAATCTCAAAGCAGTCGCTCGGCGAGGTCACGGCGGCGATACGGTCGAAGATGCCGAACTTGCGGAACTGGTCCATCGTGGAGGGACGTAGTCCGATCCCGGCGCCGACCTCTTTGATCTCTTGCGCCTGTTCGTACACGGTGACCGCAGCGCCCAACTGGCTGAGCGCCAGCGCTGCGGTCGCACCGGCGTACCCGGCGCCGATAACGGCGATATTCAAATCCTTTAAAGTGCCCGATGTCATGATGCGTCTCTTTGATCTGGTTCTTTTCACTGATTGGAGATCGGCGTCAAAGTCAGAAACTCGGCCGTGTTATGAACGAACAACTGGTCGATGACCGAGTCCTCGATACCTTCGGCGTGCAGATCCGGTATGAGCTGCTCGAACAGATAATTCACCGTGTGGCCTTTCACTCCAGGCCAACCCAGCGGTGAGCAGTTCGCATCCGCCGATGCAAGAACTTGCTCGACCAGGCCACTGTTGAGGAATCTCAGGAAGTGCTGGAGACGCTCCTGACGGTGGCGGCCCCAAAATGGCGGGTCGGGCAATTCGAGGTCATAGCCGAAAGTATCGAAGCCGATCCGCGCGCCCGCATCCAGAAGCGCTTTCTCGTTGATCAAGCCCTGACTCACGCCATCATCGGCATGTCCGAACAGCACCCTGTGGCAGGGCAATCCCTCTTCGGCAAAGATACTCAGTGCCGGCGAGGAGTCGACCGCGAGATGAGTGAAGATCGGCGCGCCGGTGATCCTGGAGGCACGTGCCGCTGCACGATAGATGCGCAGGTCGAGCTCTTTCATCTTGAAGCCGCGGCTGACCCCGACCTTGATGATCCCCGCCTTCGCACCGGTGTCGCCGATACCGACGCTGATCTCATGGACGAACTGAGCCGTCAGATACTCGACGCTCGCCCGCTCGAAGAACGGCAATGCCGTGTCGCCCCCGACGAAGCCCGTGCTGGCGACGATGTGCACGCCTGTCTTGTCGGACAGGGATTTGTAGTAGTCGATGTCACGACCGTTGCAGATACCGGTGGCTTCCACGAAGGTTGCGGCACCCCACGGCTTCGTGTTCTCGTGAAACTGGCGCAGTTTCGGCACCGTCTCTTCATAGCGCTGCTCCGGCGTCTTCCACCACTTGCTGTCGAGTTCGCAACCCGGCATGCCGTAGCCGATGTGCTCATGAATCGCGACAAACCCGAGCTCCGAAGCCGAAATCGTCCCCAATACCGTATTCACACGTGTCATTTGACTTCCCCATTTACGCTCAGCAGTTGCGCGGTGTTCGTGATCAGCATCTGTGCGATGTGCTCCTCGGACACTCCCGCCGCCTGCAGCATGGGCACGAACTTCGTCAGCACGTCGCTGTAGGGAAGGTCGTTGCCCTGTTCGCCGAATGCGGTCCCCGTGGCGCTTGACGACAGAAGAATTCGATCGGCATAGCCTGCGTCGATGAGCTCGGCGATCAATGCCGCCCGGTCGGAATCGCTGACGAAGCGCGCGTCGCTCGATCCAATGTGGTCGATGCCCACTCGGGCACCCGCGCGGGCCACGGCCACGGGCCAGCCATTTACAACGGCGTCACGGCGATCCATTCCGCCCATGACAATGCGTTCCGGCGCGAGGGCTTCGTCGATGGCCAGTTGCATGTCGGCCAAGGCGTCGGAGCCGCAACGGACCAATACGGGCACCCCGTAGCTTTCCCCGGCACGGGCTGCCCCGCGCACCAGGCTGCTATCGGTCGGCGTCATGCCGCTGTGGGAGACCGCCGTGACGACCATTCCGGCCGGAGCACGGCGTTCCCGGCGAGGAACCACCATGCCTTCGTTCACCTCTCGTCCGAACAGCTCGGCGAACTTGCTGGCCGGCCAGGGCGTGGGGGGATTGGTCTGCGGCGTAAGAAAATATCCGCCCAGCATGGACTCCGGGCCCTGCCCGGTGGACGCGACGATATGAACACCGGTGGCACGGGATAGCGCTTCGTACAGGCGCAGATCACGCCCCTGGAACATGCCCGTTGCATCGACGATCGTGCCCCCGCCTGCCGACTTGAACGCTCTCAGTTTGGCGGCTATCACCTCGAACACATCGGCGCGATCGATCCTGATGTCGTACGCGTACTGGGCTCCGGGCAGCACGTACATCAGCGATTCGCTGAAGAGCGTGACGCCAAGCCGCCGGGCATCGACCGGGCCGAGCACCGTGTTGACAAGGGTTGCATTGACGCCTTCGTCTTTGGGAGGATCAAGGATGAGGGACGTAAAAGGCGGCAAGGGTTCGAGAGCACCCTGACTGTGTTTAACGCACATGTGCGCCTCCCATAAGCGATGGGGCGCGATGCACGCTATCGGCAGTAGAAACGGTCATCTCACTCAAAACAATCTCTCCGATCTGATAAAAACAATGTTCTTTGTTATGCCAGTACGTGGGCCAAAAGCGGGAACCTATCGGTCGAATGTCGACCTGCATATGTTTCGCATACCTATGTAATACCGCGTCGTTTTATTGAGCTTTTTGTGGATTTATCGCCAACGCTTGCCGGCTACACGCTGCAGGCAGTCACGCGGCGCAGCTTCGGGATCGGAACGCGGTAGTCGAGCGCAACGGCAGTCACCGTGCCATCTGATTGCCGCCAGCGAAGCAGCCCCTTCTCACCGGTGCCTTCCACGATTTCCGCCCTACCCACAACCGGTGTTGGCCCGATGGCCTTTAGCGATATACCAAAAGCCTCTGTCCAAAAGTACTGCTGGAACGCGAGTTCGGGAGCATTCAGCCTGAGGAGCGCCGCAGCGGCCACTTTCGCTTGATCGATGGCGCTCGTCCACAGCGGAACACGTGCGACGCGTCCCGCGTGCGGGAATGCGGCGACATCGCCTACGGCCGCAATGTTCGGGCGAACCAAGCCGCGCCGGTCCACCACGAGCGCGCCGCCAGTGAGTAACCCGGTGGTGGCGAGCCACTCGACATTGGGGGCGTCGCCGATAGCAGAGACAATCACCTGCGCTTTGATTACCGTGCCGTCGCCAAGCGCGACCACGGATCCACCGTCGCGCATCACAAGTTCCGCGGAGTCAGTCGTGACAATCTTGAGGCCTTGCGCAAGAGCAGCATCGTGGAAGCGCGCCGCGACCAATGCACCCAGATGGGCAGCGAGAGGCACGCCTTTGGCGACGAGCGTCGTTGCACATCCCGCCCCGATCGCGCCGGATGCGATCTCCATGCCGAGCGGACCACCGCCCACCACTACGACCGAAGGCCTTGACGCGAGTCGTGCCCGCAGCGCCAACGCATCGGCGAGCGTACGAACGGTGTATTCGTCGCTACGACTACCAGGAGCTAGACGTCTGGCTCGTGTGCCCGTCGAGATAATGAGCGCGTCGTAGGGCACTTCATCGCCGTCCGCGAGCCGCACGCGCTGCCGATCGACATCGAGGCCAACGGCAGCGATGCCGCGCCGTTCGACTGCCTCGTGCGTCGCCTCCGGCAACAAGTGCGAGGTCAGATCATCCTCGTCGCGCAGCATGGCCTTGGACAAGGCAGGACGGCTGTACGGCGCAACCGGTTCGTCACCGATTACCGTGATTCGGCCATCGAATCCTTCGGCGCGAAGCGTGTCGCAAGCGGTCAAACCCGCGATGCCACTGCCCACCACTACGATCTCGCGTAGAGAATTTCGAAGGACGCTCATTAAGTCGCCTCGTCATCGACGAGCCTGAGCGCGGCTACCGGGCAGACGCGCGCCGCAGCCTGAGCGGTGGCCAAGGCAGCATCGCTGATCTCGTTCACATCGATGGCGGCATAGCCTTCGTCGTCGATGTGAAGAAGCTGTGTGGCCACCTCTTCGCACAGACCGTGCCCTTCGCAACGAGGGCGATCAAGAATCAGTTTGATCATGCGGCCTCCAACTTCAGGACGGGAACGATGTCGAACGACACCGTGACATTGCTCGGCACGCGAGCGACATCGCCGATGCTGAACGACTTGATTTGAGTCGCAAGCGCCTCGATGATTGCGGCACCCTCCATACGCGCAAGGCCTTGACCGGCGCAGCCATGCGGGCCATAGCCGAAGGAGAGGTGGTCTATCGGGTTGCGCGTCACGTCGAAGACTTCAGGGTCCTTGTAATGGCGCGGGTCATGGTTGCCTGCTCCCAGAATGATCGCAATGCGCGAGCCGCCTGGGATCCTCACATTCCTCACCTCCATGTCTTGCGTCGCAACGCGACTCCACACATGGACTGGCGAGTAGTAACGCAGCACCTCGTTGAACGCCGAGGGAACGAGCGAGAGATCGTCACGAACCTTGGCAAACTCTTCGGGAAAGCGCCCGAAGAGAGCGACGGTGTTGCCGATCGCGGCAAGGGTTGTGTCAAGGCCAGCGCCGAGATATTGGTGAATGATGTGGCGCGCGGCGCCTTCAGGAACTATCCCTTTTCTCTCCGCCTCGAAGACACCCCAGCCGACGGAGCCGGGGGTGAGCGCGTCCTGAGTGATCTGCGCGCAGTGGCCGTAAAGTTCACCCGCAATCGGAAAATTCTCTGCAGTGCGCCGATTCATCGGCCCGATAACTTCCATCGCGGCCTGCCCCCAGCGGAGCATGTTCGCCCTCACCTCACCCTGAAAGCCAACGAGGTCGGCGACAACCCCGATCGGAAAGCGCCGGGCGATGTCGTCGATTGCGTCGAAGGACTGTTGCTCAACCAGGCGGGCCACAAGTGCCTGCGCATCGGCCTTGATCTGCTCGCCGAGACCACGTAGTGCCCGTGGCGTGAGGTTCTCGGAAAGGGCAGCACGCAGCTGGGTGTGCTCCGGCGGATCGGAAGCGAGCGAGGTTCCCTGCAAAGCCCGGTTCACGCCGTCGTTGAAGCCGATGCCCTGAGCGGAAGAAAACCGCGTCGGATCGGCCAGCGCGTCCTTGATGACGTCGTAGCCAGTCAGGGCGTAGAGTTTCGAATGCGTGAGATAGACGACTTCGCCGAGTTCGCGCAATGCCCGATAAGCCGGGTAGGGATCGACGAGCACATCGTCGGCCCAAAGGTCGATGCCGGATTGGGGGACGCTAGTCACAGGCCATGCTCCACGTCGTTGATCATGGCCTGCATTATCAATTTGGCTTTACACCGTGTAAAGCCAAAGGATACCTTGATAGGGTAATCCCTTAAATCAAGGTGCGCCTAGCAATTTCCACCACAATTCGGTCAGCACCTCGAGCGCCGGTTCGGTGGTCAAATCCAGATCGCCGCGCATCCATGAGAGCGCGGTTTGGTCGAGCGCAACGAAGGCCAGTTCACCGCGGAAATGCCGCGTTTTCGGCTCATAGCGGTCAGCTGCATCAAGACCTTCGCGAATGTCTGCCACCACCTCTTCAATCCAACCGCGAAGCAGCGAACGCATTTCAGCATCGACAGCGGAAGCCTCGGTCGCCGCCAGCACATAAGGTTTGATCAACGGCCAGCGCGCAGCCTGGTCGCGCAGCCAGCCATCCAGTTTTTCGCGCGAGCCTTCACGCACCACCGCCACTAGCAAACTGGCCGTGGAGTTGCGACCGGGTTCCTCACGCCGCTCAAGGATGCCGTTGAGATCGTGAATCAACGCACGCATCAATTCGCGACGCGACTCGAAGTGAGAGTAGAAGGTGACGCGCGTGGTGTTGGCAGCCGCGGCAATGTCATCGACTGTAGTGACCACGTAACCGCGCGAAACAAACAATTCGAGCGCCGTTGAAAGGATGCGCTGCCGAGTCGCTTCCTTCTGAATTTCTCTTTGGTTTTTGGGTTGCTTTGTCATGGCGGCAACGATAACGCCGATCCTCGTTGTTCGACAACCCTCTCTGACCGCTCACACGAAAATCTCGGATGCGTAATCAAGCGCCTGAGCAATACCTCAATACCTGAGGGCTGGCGTAAGCCTTCGACGCCGGTACCGATATACAGGCGCCTCTGCGCTACTACGGCCGTTCGCCGATAGCCAGCCGCCGGTTGCAGACAAGATCGGTGCGTCACCACGAAGCGCTTCGGCGACAGCGAATCAGGGTTGTGCTCCCGTCAAAGGCGTCGGTTCGCCGTTCCGATAGTTATAGATTGTAATTGGCGAGTCTGTCAGATCGCGGTTGTTGTCGAACTGGTAGTGCCCCGAGACCCCGCGTGAATCAATGGAAGCGAGAGCCGCGCGATATTTGGAAGGTTCAATCGAGTTGACTTTCTGCATGGCCTGAGCGACGAGATTGACGCCGTCGTACAGCGCGGCGCTGTACGTCAAGGGTTCGGCATTGAAACGACGCTTGTAGTCCGCCTTGAACTGGCGGCCCTCTCGCGTTCGATCGAGCACCGGACCACCTTGCGGACAATACACGCGACTATCGACCGCATCGCCGCCGAGCTTCGCCAGCTCTGCATTACACATGGCGTCGCCGCCGAGCAGGTAGCCATTCATCGCGAGGCGCTTCATCTGTTTGCGAAGCGAGGCGGCCTGCGCATAGTAGCCACCGTAGAAAATGGCTTCCGCGTTGGCGCCCTTGACGTGCGTCAGAATCGAAACGAAGTCGGTGGCCTTGTCGGTCGTATATTCGCGATCGACGATTTCGAGGCCATTTGCTTTGGCCGCGTTAATGAACTCGTCGGCAAGGCCCTGTCCGTAGGCGGTGCGGTCGTCGATCACGGCGATGCGCTTGAGCTTCAATTGATTCGCGGCGAACATGCCCATGGCCGCGCCGAGTTGCGTATCGCTCGCGGAGATGCGAAACACGAAGGGATAGCCGTGCTGCGTGATCGATGGATTCGACGCGACGGTCGCCATCACGATGCCCGATCCATTCACCAGGCTCGAAATGGGGATCGCCACGCCCGAATTGAATGGCCCGAAGATGACCTTCACATCGGCGTCGACGAGGCTTTGCGCCACCGTCATGCCGGTGCGCGGGTCGGCGGCGTCGTCCTGCGAGATCAGTTCGAAGCGCGTCTTCTGTCCACCAATCACGACGCCCTCGGCATTCAGGCGCTCGATGGCCATTCTGACGCCGTTTTCGTCGTCCTTGCCGGTCGCCGCCTGCGGACCGGTGAGCGGCCCGGTCAAGCCGATACGGACCACCTGCTCACCGGCAATGGCGCCAAAGCACGCCATGCTCAATGCGGCCGCGATCGTCCATTTCGCACCTGCAAAACGCTGAGTCATGTTCCTCTCCTCTCGTCGTGACGCGCCATTTCGTGCGATCACCGTTATGGCGAGCCCACTCCGTTCTGACGCGCAAAATAGCCTTCTTGGGCCTGCTCGCCGAAACATCGGCGGCAAGGTGACCCAAGTCTCCGTAGCCAAATTCCCCAATAAAATGCACCATTGCTGAAACACATTTCGGTATTTGCCGAAGTAATCGCGAGGCCCCAACATGCAAGTTCAGGACACGGATCTGAAGCTGCTGCGCATCTTCGAAACCATCGTGCGGTGCGGTGGCTTCGCGGCCGCGCAACCGATTCTCAATGTCGGCGCGTCGAGCATCAGCGAATCCATGTCCCAGCTCGAGACCCGGCTTGGATTGCGCCTGTGCGAACGCGGCCGCGCCGGCTTCAGGCTCACCGATGAGGGCGCGGAACTGCACGCGGCCGCGCAACGTCTGCTCGGCGCCGTCGATACCTTTCATATGGAAGCGGGCGCGCTGCGCAACCAGCTCTCCGGCGTATTGCGCTTCGGCATGATCGAAGCCACGCTGACCGACAAGGATTCCCCGCTACCCATGGCGATCCGCGAGTTCGGCCAAATGGCGCCCGCCGTGCGCCTGCATGTGCAGATCGAGACGCCCGGCAGCATGGAGCAACACGTCCTCGACGGTCGGCTGCATCTTGCCGTCGGACCGTTTCCCGCGCAGATCCCGGGTCTCGACTACTCGCCGCTCTATCGCGAGGAACAGGGTCTGTATTGCGCGTCGACTCATCCGCTTCATGAACGGGCGCACGGCCGCGTCCCCGTTTCGTTGCTCAGCAAAGAACGGCTTGCCGCGCGTGCCTATCTCGGCAGCCATGAGCTAAGGCTGCTGCGCATTCCGCAGGCGGCGGCCATTGTCGACAACGTTGAAGGGCGCGCCATGCTGATCTTGTCGGGCAATTACATCGGCTTTCTGCCGCCGCATTACGCGCAGCCCTGGGTCCACAGTGGCCTATTGACCCGCATCGATGCCGCGCACTACGTGACGCACCTCGACTTTCACATCATCACGCGTAAGGGCGGCGAGCCGGCGCGCGTCGTGCGCGCCTTCTGCGACCGGCTGCGCGCCGCCGCAAACACGATCGGCAGCGCCGCGCCCCGCGGTGAATAGCCTTGGGCGGCGCTGTCGATCGATCAGGCTTTAGTTTTCCGGCAACGGCTCGCCGGCCGTCTCACGGCTCGCCAGCATCGCGATCAAGGCGACACCTGCCGCACCGACCAGATACCACGCGGGCGCGAGCTTGTTGCCGGTCACGTGGATCAGCCATGTCGCCACGAACGGCGCCGTGCCGCCGAACAGCGCATTGGCCGCGTTGAAGCACAGCGCAAAGCCGCTGAAGCGCACGCGCGTGGGAAACAGCTCGGTAAGGAACACCGGAAGCGTGCTGTCGTTCATGGTGAGAAGCGCGCCGAGTGCAATCTGGATCAGTACTACCTGCACGAAGCTGCCGGAAGCAAGCCCGCCGAACAGCGGCACGGTCAGGACGATGAACAGCAGCGAAGCGGCGATCAGCATCGGCTTGCGTCCAAACCTGTCGGACAGGCGGCCCATCACGAAGATCAGCGCGACGTAGGTCACGAGCGAAATGGTCGCAGCAACGAAGGACAGCGTCTCGCTCACGCCCAATTCGGTCGAAATGTAGGTCGGCATATAGCTGAGTACGAGGTAAAAGCCCACGGCGTTGAGACACGTCACGCCGAATGCAATCACCATCGCGCGCCGATGCGATTTCAGCAGCACCGAGACCGGCGCCGGAGCGACGTGGCGGTGCTCGCTCAACTCCCTGAACTTCGGCGTGTCCTCCAATTTCACGCGGATGTATCGCCCGATCAACCCGAAAGGCGCGGCCAGCAGAAAGGGCAGACGCCAGCCGAAGCTGTGCAGCTGGTCCGTGCTCAACACGGCATGAAGCACCGCGACGAACACCGAGCCGAACAGCAAGCCCGCTGCCTCACTTGCCGGCACGACGCTCGTATAGAAGCCGCGACGCCGCGCCGGCGCATACTCTGCGAGAAATGCCGACGCGCCCGCATATTCGCCCGACGCGGAAAATCCCTGCACGAGCCGAGTGGCCAACAGCAGGATTGGCGCCCAGATGCCGACTTGCGCATAGGTGGGCAGGAATGCAATGACGAACGTCGATGCCGACATGATCAGGATCGACAGCGACAAGGTGTTTCGACGCCCTACCTTGTCGCCGAAGTGTCCCCAGATCACGCCGCCGATCGGCCGCACGATGAACGACAACGCGAACACGGCATAGGCGGCCATGAGCCCGGTGGCCGAGTCCGATTGCGGGAAAAATACCGTGGCAATGATGGTGGCGAGAAAACCATACGACGCATAGTCGAACCACTCGACAAAGGTGCCGATGAAGCTGGCCGTCGCCGCCTTGCGCAACATTGGCCCGGCGTCCGTGCCCGAGCTCGCGGCCGCGCGTGAGCCGCCGCTCAGGCTTTCCCGCCGCTCTCGTGCCGATGTCAGATTACCGCTCGTCATACATGTCTCCATTAGTTGAGTGAGATGCCGGCGCGACCGAGTGCTTCTGATGAGACTGTCTGCGACGCGCGAGCGAGCAACCGGGCCGTGGCGATGCTGCCCGGGCGGCGTTAGCGTGTCGCGTGCCGTTTGACTTTGCGCTGGTGCATGACGCGACCGATTGTGTTCATCAGCAGTTGCGCCGCCAGAATCGAGGTGCAGGCGGAATGGTCGTAGTCCGGCGCAACCTCCACCAGATCGATGCCGATCACATCGCCCTGTTCGGCGAGGCCGGCAAACAGTTCGAGTCCTTCGTAGTACAGCAGGCCGCCGTGGCTCGGCGTGCCCGTGCCCGGCGCAATCGAAGGATCGAAGCCGTCGATATCTATCGTCAGGTAATACCGTACGCCCTTCGGAATCCGGTCCAGCACGCCCTGAACGCCGAGGCGACGCAGATCGCGCACCGAGATGATGTCCGAGCCCATTTCGCGCGCTTGCGCATAACCTTCACGCGCAGTGGACGAAACGTTGCGAATACCGATCTGCGTCATGCCGGACACGACGCTCTTTTCGGCCGCGCGCCGCAGCGGATTGCCGTGGCCATGACGCACGCCATGCCGCTCGTCGACGAAATCGAGGTGAGCGTCGATATGCACGATATGGAAAGGCGCCTGACCTTCAAACGCGTTGATGCAGGGAATGTTGATTGAATGGTCGCCGCCCATCACCACCGGCAATGCCCCCGCCGCGAGGATCTTGCGCACACCAAACTCGATGTTCGCGTGACTCTTCTCCGTGTCGGTGTGCACCATGTCCGCATCGCCGATGTCGACGATGCGCACTTCGCCGCTGGGCAGATAAACGACGTCGTCCTCGAAATCGTAGGCGCCGCCGTGCCCGAACGAGAAAAGTGTCGATGCATCGCGGATCGAACGCGGACCGAACCTTGCGCCCGCCCGCCACTGCGTACCGCAATCGAACGGCGCGCCCATCACGGCGACGTCGGCGTCGATCTTGTCCCAATCGAGACACAGCGGGGACTTCGCAAAGGTGCAGATTCCAACAAACGGCAAATTGAGCCGCCCTGTTTCGTAACTGTTGTCCGACATGATTGCCTCCGTCCTGTGAATGACTGAACTGGGTTTGGCGCCGGGGCACCGCCCGCATCGCGTTATCAGGGCGACCTGCGCGACGGGCCCGAACGGCGTATCCGCAACGGAGTCTAGGCAAACAAATTCAACGGAAAAATGCGAGAAACGAGAAATACACTTCAGGAAAGTGCGAAGTATCTGGCAGGAGCGCGAAGGCGGCCATGCGCGCCGCTCCACCGACGAAGCACGCGAGAGATCGTCCATCAATCATCAGCTACCTCTGTCTCGCCGCAGCAATGACGAGCGTCGGCAGCACGGTCCTTGCGAGCCGTCTTGCTGCCGACGGACTACCGCTCGACGTCGCTGCAACCCGGAGAAGAGCAAGTCGGGTTGAACGGCTCATCAGCCGACCTGTGCCCGGATTCGGGTCGTTGGCTCCCCATTGACCCGCTATCGGCGCCTGCCATCTTCGAAAAGCCGCATGAAGCCCGATTGCATCAATCAGCGTTGACGCCCTCTTGAAATCAGCCTATAACCATCCATATGGATGGTAAGGGAGGGTTCCACAGATGGCAAAAGAAGTGCCAGACCGCTCACGCGGCAGCGAGACCGAAAAAATCACAATCAATCTCGGTCCAATCGACCTGGGCCAGATCGATCTCCTCGTCGAAGAGGGCTTTTACTCGAACCGCACGGATCTGATCCGCACGGCCATTCGCAATCAGCTGTCGGTTCATGCTCCGACCGTCAAAGACACAGTGACGCGCCGTGAACTCGTTCTGGGTCTTCAGCATTTTTCGAAACAAGATCTCGAGGCCGCATGCGCCGCAAATCAGCGTCTAAGAATTCAAGTGCTGGGACTGGCGAGCATTGCGGCAGACGTCTCACCCGAACTCGCGCTGGCAGCGATCGACTCGATTCTGGTTCGAGGCGCGCTCCATGCATCGCCGGCGGTCAAGACCGCGTTGGCGGATCGAATCCGCTAAGGCTTCCGACACGTTTCCCGCTCACGGAAAAAACATGAAACTCAACGAAGGATTTCTGGACTCGATGAAAGAGGCATTCGCACTCTTTCGCAGCAACGATCCCGCTGCAGCCGCGGAGATCGTCAAGCGCGCCATGCGCGGCGAACGGACGGACGCTGCAGTTGCACAAGCAGACCCGCATGACGACACAACCACGACGCGCCTCGCCGACCTCCTGCAACCCCGGCGTAATGTCCATACGAGGCAAACCGAAGGGGACGTGCAGGATTGCGGGCACTTCAGCCTGCGACGCTACGCCGACGCCGCTGGTCAGCGTGACTACAAGGTCTACGTTCCCGGTCAATACCGCAGTGACCCTCTGCCGTTGATCGTCATGCTGCACGGCTGCACCCAGGATGCCGACGATTTCGCAGCCGGCACGCGAATGAACGCGCTTGCCGAAACGCACGGCTTTATCGTCGCTTATCCGACCCAGCCGCAGGGCGCGAATCAATCGAAATGCTGGAACTGGTTCAGGCCTGCCGATCAGCAGCGTGACCGAGGCGAGCCATCGCTGATCGCGGGAATCACGCGAGAGGTCATGGCAAATTACAACGTCGATCCGAAGCGCGTCTTCGTTGCCGGTCTTTCGGCCGGTGGTGCGATGGCGGCGATCGTGGCGCAAACTTATCCCGATCTTTACGCAGCAGCGGGTATTCATTCGGGTCTGCCCGTCGGATGTGCGCACGATCTGCCATCCGCGCTGGCGGCCATGCGCGGTGGCAAGGCCAAATCCAAAGCGCGAAACCCTGTGCGAGCGGACATTCACCACGCGCAGGCGCCTCAATGCCCGCTGATCGTTTTTCACGGCGATGCCGATGCGACCGTGCATCCTGCCAATGCCAACGAATTGATACGCGAGTTTTCGGCGAGTGAAACGAGCCCCGCTCGCGCGTCGAGCGGTGATAGCCGGGCGAGAAAGCATACGGTCCGACACATGACGTCACGAGCCGGAGTGGATGCCGAACTCTGGATCATCCACGGCGCACCCCACGCATGGGCCGGCGGCTCTTCAAGCGGAAGCTATACCGATCCATCCGGCCCCGACGCCAGTGCCGAGATGGTGCGATTTTTTCTCGAGCATCCGCGTCGTCCCTGAGCGCTCCGCACGCGGCGCTGCTGCTCAGTCCCGCGTCGGCCCCTCGCACGGAACATTGCTGCATCGGCGCGCCGTCCTTCCTCCGGTCCATCTAAGCGCTATTTCAGATGCGCAGAATTGTGCGTTTGGCAATGTATTGTTTTTCGAGCACGGGAAAATACCTGGACTTAGGCGCATATATTTTGAGGCTTCCAGCAGTACTTCAGATGACTCCCCGCCCAAAAGTAGGTATGTGAGAAACAGATTTTCGTGACGGCTGCACTCGCCTTGCTCGTCTATTTTCTCGTTGCTTCCTTCGCCCAAATTGAAACAGCGCGCGGGAAGCATCGTCATGTACGCATAGATCGTTCGCTGATACAGGAGCTCGTCGCGCAGAGTCTCGGCTTCCTTGACGTCGAGCCGGTTGCCGTTGTTGATCTGCTTCATCATTGGCGAGCGGGGCGCGTCGCTTTGCACCCAGGTCGCGGGCGCGATACACAACACGCTCGCGAGCAAACATGTGTCTGCAATTCGCCCTATAGCCGGCGTTCATGGAAGTTTCGTCGAACGCCACAGCGCAGCCTCTTCCCCGTTAGCGTGTCGAGCGGCTCGTACGCGGACATCTTTGCATGAAATCATCGGCATAGCGCGCGAGCAGATCTCCAAAGGTGGGCGTGAGCATCGACATCGCGCGCTCGATCCTCCGAGTGGTCTCACAACAGTGGTTCGACCTGAGCATCCCTCATCCAAACGTCTGCGCCGCTCGTATATCAGTGAGACTCGACGCCGCAATCGCCCTCCGTTCGCTTATTTCGTCGTGTCGTTGACTACCGGGAGAACAGAAATGAAAGTTTTCGCTTGCGCGATCCGTATGGCTTGCTTCGTGATCTTCGGGATCGGAGCGCTTGGTGCGACACCTGCTCGTGCCGGTGGCAACGGAAACGGAGGCAACGGCAGTGGAGGCGCACATGGCGCGGCCACGTCTGGGATGACTTATCACAGTGAGCCGATATCGAGTCCCTGGAACCGTCCCTTTGGTGAGGTATCGAAATCCTTAAGCCAGACCGAAGCTGAAAGGACCGCGGCCGCGCGCGGTGAAGCGAATCAGCCATCGAAGGTGGTCGAATGATCACGCGTGGTATGAATTGCTCGACGCAATAGCTCCTCTTCCGCGAGCTTTGCAACGCGAGCTCCAAAATCTGCGGTCGAAACCCTTCTCGGAACCGGGCCTGCCGATGCTTTCGAGGCTCGTTTTGCTCAACGCTCGCAATCTGGTAGCGGGCGTTGAGATCAAACACGGCGCACCTCAAACTTCACAAAATCATTCTTCCTCATTCCGCGGACATGGGCAGGCCGAGCCCTAACGTGGCCCCGATCAAGATCAGCCCCTGGATAGTTGGCCTGCGACACAATAAAGAAACCGGACCGGTCGACTTTACAGGTCGTTTCCATGGGCACATAAAAAGCGCCACGTAAGTATGGTTCCAAGTGAAAAAATCCGTTTCAACCTGAATCCAGTCCGCTTCTACGTGCGTACGCTGGAACGCGACGGAAATGAATCAAAGCACTAGATCGATACGCCGGGTTTCGCGAAAGGCGGACAATCGGCATCGCGCGTGCGTGGTGTCTAAGCTTTTTGTTTCGGAACGTCGAACTGGCATTCTTATCGACGCAAAGGAATAGACTGATGAATCGAATCTCTGGCCGCTTACTTATCATCGGTCTTTGCGCCGTTGCACTTTCGACCGCCGTTTCGCCGCTATTCCTTGAACACAGTGCACATCGACCGCCGGACCAGGCGTGGTCATCGCGCCAGCACGGTACCGTAACGCCTGACGCGTCTCCCACGGCGCCGCTGCCTGCGCCATCCGCAACGCCTGACGACGAGAAAAGGGCGCGTCAGCAAGCTCTCATTGATGAATTGACGAGGACCGGAAGAGCGGCATCCCAGCCATCAGAATCCGAGATCGATCTTAATTCCGCCTCGGATTCGCGTCGTCCGCAGGTGTACAAAACCGACTCTGCCCGATCAGCGCCGACAACACCGCCCGCGAAGAAGAAGAAACCGGCGGAACGCACGCGGAAACACAATGCAGAGTCATCGACAGTTGGCGAAACGAAGCCATCCGAGGCTCGAGTTGCGCCGGTCCCAGCGCCGGCCGCCCTTCAATCGGAAAGTGGGCAAACGGATCCAACAAAAGCGCCGACGCAATCGCGCGAGGAATCCGCAGCCGACGTGCAGGATCAGACGACCTCTCGAGCCTCGGACCCCATGGACCTGCCGACGGAAAGCGCGCAAAGCAGTGGCGGCGTCAAGGCAGAGACCCCTGTGCCGCCATCGACAAAATCCCGAAAAGACGTGCAAGACGAATTGCGCAGGGCCAGGTCGAATGGGTCCCTTCCGCGTTTTGGCAATCCGGATCCCTACGGACCTGGCGGCTCCCCAAGTACATCATCGAATGAGTAGACCGCAGCCGGCACACGGGCCGACGGCAGGACGAACGACCTGGCGTTCCGCGCTCGCTCTCTCGAACTCGTCCTGCCGATCGCCAAAGCGGTCTTCACGGGCGCCGCCGCGAGACCGCGTGAGCGTGACCCGGCTTCTGCCGCGCGCGCCGATCTGCGGGAGCACGCGGCCGCGCACTGGCTCTGCCACAGCACGGGCTCGCGTATGGCCGATCAGCAAGTCGACTTGCGATTGGTGCGCGACAACGTGGGACACGCGTCCCTGACAACGACCCGCCTTTACCTGCACCTCGATGATGACCGGCGCCATCGGGAAACCGACGAAACGCATTACATCGACCGGTGACCGACTTTGCAGGCGCGGTCGGTCATGCCGGCCTTGTCGCAACTCGTCATGCGTGAATCGTCCAGCGTTTCGGGCGCGAGGCTGCCGGAGTAGCCGCTCACGTTGCGCGGGATGCTTTCGTAGCTCCGCTCGTTGTCGCCCTTGGCATGCTGCTGCCTTGCACAAAAGTTGACTTTTTCACGCTAAGGACTAACCCCGATGCAAAAAAGTATCAGTCCGCGGTGTTATTTTAAGTAGTGAGATGACACCGAAAGGGCTACTTTTCAGTCATGGCAAGACGCGATGAAACGCGCTGCGCAAAAGCAAAAAGCAGTGGAGACGAGGCATGACAGCAAACCGGGAAACGACCGCGCGCAACGACGATGCCCGTCGCGCCAAAGCGACCGAGCCCGATCTGGAGCTGGTCGCCGTCCCGCGCGATGAGTCATTCAAGGTGTGGTCGCACGGCTATCCCTATCGCACCGTGCGGTGGCACTTTCATCCCGAGTACGAGATCCATCTCATCACTGCGACCACGGGCAAATACTTCGTCGGCGATCACATCGGCAATTTCGCGCCGGGCAATCTCGTGATGGTCGGATCGAACCTGCCGCACAACTGGGTCAGCAACGTCCCGGGCGGCGATCGCGTCGCCGAACGCTGCCTCGTGCTGCAATTCGATGCCGGATTCGTCACGCGCGCGACCGAGGCGTTTCCGGAGTTCAGGCGCATGGAGTCACTGCTCGATTCATCGCGCTGGGGCCTGCTCTTCGCACAGGAGACGGGCGCGGCCGCCGAACCGATCATGCGCGAAATGCTCGGCGCACAAGGCATGCGGCGCATCGGGTTGCTGGCGGCGTTGTTCGAGTTGCTTGCCCGGAGCGAGGAACCGCGAAGGCTCGCGAGCGCCGCGTATCGCGCCGATCCTGACCGTTACGGCGAGACCCGCATCAATCATGTGCTTTCGTTCATCGGGAAGAATCTCTCGCTGGAATTGCGCGAGACCGAGCTGGCGGAACTCGCTGGACAAAGCGCAAGCGCCTTCTCGCGGTATTTCCGCCGTCATACGGGAGTGCCGTTCGTCCAGTACGTGAACCGGCTGCGTATCAACCTGGCCTGCCAGTTGCTGATGTCGGATGAGCTGAGCGTCACCGATATCTGCTATCAGGTCGGCTTCAATAATCTTTCGAATTTCAACCGCCAGTTCCTGTTGCTCAAGCAAATGTCGCCGTCGCGCTGGCGCACCTATCAGCGGCTCAATGCCGCGAGCGCGGCTGATTCGATCGAACGGGTCGAGATACCGGAAATCGCCGGGTAGTGGCGCGATGGCGGCGTCAGGCGTCCGGTGACAGACCTCTTGAAAAGGATACCTAATCTGTTCAAATGCGCATGCGGTAGGCCAACCACGGTAGTACGACACTCAAATCCCAAGAACTCGGAGACATGCAATGAAAAAGCTCTCAACCCAATTGATCAGCGCGGGCGCGCTGAGTTTCGGCCTGTCGTGCAGCCTGCCGGCTCTGGCCGCGCCCAGCGGCACAGTTGCATTCCTGATGCCCGATCAGGCCTCGACGCGCTATGAGCAACACGACTTTCCCGGCTTCAAGGCCGAAATGGCGAAACTTTGTCCGGATTGCAAAGTGCTCTATCAAAACGCCAATGCGGCCGTCGCGACGCAGCAGCAGCAGTTCAATTCCGTGATTGCGCAAGGCGCGAAGGTAATCGTCCTCGATCCGGTGGATTCCACGGCTGCCGCGTCGCTCGTCCATATGGCGCAAAGTCAGGGGATCAAGGTTATCGCCTATGACCGGCCCGTGCCGTCGACGCCCGCGGACTATTACGTTTCCTTCGATAACGAAGGCATCGGCAAGGCAATCGCGACGTCGCTCGTCGATCATCTCAAGGCGACGGGTGTATCGACCAGCAAGGGTGGCGTGCTCGAAGTCAACGGCTCGCCCACGGATGCTGCAGCGGGTCTCATCAAGAAGGGCATTCACACCGGTCTGCAAAGCGGCGGCTACAAGACACTCGCGGAGTACGACACGCCGGAATGGGCGCCGCCCAAGGCCCAGCAATGGGTCAGCGGCCAGATCACGCGCTTCAGCTCGCAGATCGTCGGCGTGGTGGCGGCCAACGACGGCACGGCCGGGGGCACCATCGCAGCCTTCAAGGCGGCTGGCGTCAATCCCGTTCCGCCCGTGACCGGTAATGACGCGACCATCGCCGGCCTGCAGCTCATCATCTCGGGCGACCAGTACAACACCATCCTCAAGCCGAGCGAGATCGTCGCGGCGGCGGCGGCGAAGGCCGCGGTCGGCTTTCTCTCGGGACAGGCGCCGAAGGGCGACACCTCGCTCTTCAACACGCCGACGCAGTTGTTCAAGCCCGCGGTCATCACGGCGCAGAACCTGAAGGCCGAAGTGGTGGACAAGGGCTTCGCGAACGCGAAGGAGCTTTGCACCGACCGTTATGCGGACGGTTGCAAGAAGCTCGGCATCACGCACTGACCGGGACTGATCGCGGCGGACTCCGGCTGCCTGCGGGTTCCGCCGTACCGATGAGGAACATCATGAATGCAAACCCCACTCCACACGCCGGGCGCGGCGAGCTGGTGCTGAGCCTGCGCGGCGTCTCGAAGCATTTCGGCGCGGTGTCGGCGCTCACCGACATCGAACTCGACGTCCACGCCGGCGAAGTCGTCGCGCTGGTCGGCGACAACGGCGCGGGCAAATCGACGCTCGTCAAGATTCTCGCGGGCGTGCATCAGCCGAGCGCAGGCACCATCACCTTCGGCGGCAAGGAAGTCACGCTGTCGGATCCGGGCACGGCGCTCGACCTGGGTATCGCGACGGTCTTCCAGGACCTCGCGCTGTGCGAGAACCTGGATGTCGTCGCAAACATCTATCTCGGGCGCGAGCTCGCGCCCATGCGTCTCGACGAAGTGTCGATGGAAGTGCGCGCCTGGACCCTGCTGAATGAACTGTCGGCGCGCATTCCGAGTGTGCGTGACGTCGTCGCGTCGCTTTCGGGCGGACAGCGCCAGACCGTGGCGATCGCGCGTTCGCTGCTGCTCGACCCGAAGCTCATCATGCTCGACGAGCCGACGGCCGCGCTCGGCGTTGCGCAGACGGCGGAAGTGCTGAACCTGATCGAGCGCGTCCGCGACCGCGGCCACGCAGTCATCATGATCAGTCACAACATGGAGGACGTGCGCGCGGTCGCGGACCGCATCGTGGTGCTGCGGCTCGGCCGCAACAACGGCATCTTCTATCCCGATTCGTCGAACGCGGAGCTGGTGGCCGCGATCACCGGCGCGACCGAGAACGCCGTGTCGCGCCGCGCCGGACGCCGTCAGGCTCAACAGGACGCATGAAACAGAACATCGGGTCAAAGGATCGATCATGAGCAAGCACACTCCGGGCAGCGCGCCGCCCGACACGCAAAGCGCGCCCCAGCCTTCCACCCTGCTCGACCGCAGCGACGTCCGCGTCAAGCACGCGAGCGGCGTCGGTGAAAGCGTCTCCGCGTTCGTCGACCGCGTGCGCTCCGGCGATCTCGGATCGCTGCCGGTCATCGCGGGGCTCATCATCATCTGGACCGTGTTCACGAGTCTGAACCCGGTCTTTCTGTCCGCCAACAATCTCGTGAACCTGTTGTTCGACTGTTCGACGATCGGCGTCATTTCGCTTGGCATCGTCTGCGTGCTGCTGGTCGGCGAGATCGACCTGTCGGTGGGCTCGATGAGCGGCTTCGCCTCCGCGCTCGTCGGCACGCTGTGGGTCAATGAAGGCTGGCCCGTGCTGCTCGCATGCGTCGCGGCGATCGTGGTGGGCGGCGTGATCGGCGCGCTGTACGCGTTGCTGCTCAACCGGCTCGGCATGCCGAGCTTCGTCTCGACGCTCGCGGGACTGCTCGCGATTCTCGGAATGCAACTCTATGTGCTCGGCGCGAGCGGCTCCATCAACCTGCCGTATTCCACGACGATGGTGGACTTCGGGCAGTTGATGATCATCCCCGCGCTCGTCTCGCACGCGCTGGCGCTTCTGCCCGGGGCGACGATCCTCGTGCTCGGTCTGCGCACGCGCGCGCGCCGTCAGGCCGCGCGGCTCTCCGCGCCCTCGATGGGCGGCCTGCTGGCGCGCGCCGTCGCGATCACGCTGTTCCTGGAGATCGTCGTCGCCTACCTGAACACGGGGCGCGGCGTGCCGCTGATGTTCGGCGTCTTCCTCGGCCTCACCGTGCTCATGGACTACGCGCTCACACGCACGCGCTGGGGCCGCTCGATGAACGCAGTCGGCGGCAATCGCGAGGCCGCGCGGCGCGCGGGCATCAAGGTCGCCGGCATCTATACGAGCGCGTTCGTCCTGTGCGCGAGTTTGGCCTCGCTCGGCGGCATTCTCACCGCTGCCCGCCTTGCATCCGCGAGCCAGCAGGCCGGCACCGGCGACGTCAACCTGAACGCCATCGCGGCGGCGGTGATCGGCGGGACGAGCCTGTTCGGCGGCCGCGGCAGCGCGTATTCGGCGGTGCTCGGCATCATCGTGATCCAGTCGATCGCAAGCGGTCTCACGCTGCTGAATCTCTCTTCTTCGTTGCGCTTCATGATCACCGGCGCGGTGCTGGCCATCGCGGTGATCGTCGATTCGCTCGCCCGGCAATCGCGCGTGTCGCACGGTCGCGCCTGAGCGGACCCCTACAGGAGAATCGTCAATGTCAGTTTCCATCGCGGGAAAAGTGGCCGCCATCACCGGCGCGGCATCGGGAATCGGACTGGAGTGCGCGCGCGTTTTGATCGAGGAAGGCGCGAAGGTCGTGCTGATCGATCGCGCGCAGGACCGGCTCGCGGCCTGCTGCGCGGAACTGGGCGCGAACGCCCTGCCCCTGTCCGTGGATTTGCTCAAGCCGTCCGAAGTCTCGGCGATGTTGCCGAAAATTCTCGATCTCGCCGGCGGCCTCGACATCTTTCACGCCAACGCGGGCGCGTATATCGGCGGCGAAATCGTGGACGGCAATCCGGACGAGTGGGATCGCATGCTGAACCTGAACATCAACGCGGCGTTCCGCTCGGTGCACGCCGCACTGCCGCAAATGGTCGCGCAGAAATCGGGCGATATCGTGTTCACCAGTTCGATCGCGGGCATCGTGCCGGTCGTGTGGGAGCCGATCTACACCGCATCCAAGTTCGCCGTGCAGGCGTTCGTGCACACCACGCGGCGTCAGGTCGCGAAACATGGCGTCCGCGTCGGCGCCGTCGCGCCCGGCCCGGTCGTCACCGCCCTGCTCGACGACTGGCCGAAGGCCAAGATGGAGGAAGCGCTCGCCTCCGGCAGTCTGATGCAGCCGCGAGAGGTGGCTGAAGCGGTGCTCTTCATGCTGACGCGTCCGCGTAACGTGACCGTTCGCGATCTCGTGATCCTGCCCAACAGCGTCGATCTGTGACCAAGCATCGGGCGGGCGATGGCGCCTCGCCGTCATGACCCAACTCCACCACGGACAGAGAGATGAACGCAAGCAACCCGAGCGCAGGCGCACGCCATGTCATCGGCGTCGACGTGGGCACCGGCAGCGCCCGCGCCGGAATATTCGATGCCGCCGGCAATATGGCCGCCTCGGCGAAACAGGACATTACGCTGTTCCATGAGAGCGGCGGCATCGTCGAGCAATCGAGCGGCGAAATCTGGAGCGCCGTCTGCCACGCCGTGAAGGAAGCGCTCGCGCTGGCGGCAATCGCGCCCGAGTCCGTCGCCGGCATCAGCTTCGACGCAACCTGTTCGCTCGTCGTGCTGGGCGATGGCGGCATGCCCTTGCCCGTGGGACCGTCGGAGCGGGCAGAGCGTGACATCGTGGTCTGGATGGATCATCGCGCGCTCGAACAGGCGGCGCGCATCAACGCGACCGGCCACGAGGTGCTGAAGTTCGTCGGCGGCAGAATCTCGCCGGAAATGGAGACGCCTAAGCTGTTGTGGCTTCTGGAAAACCGGCCGCAGATCTTCGACGCCGCGTGGCAGTTCTTCGATCTCACCGACTTTCTGACATGGCGCGCGACCGGCGACCTGTCGCGGTCGGTCTGCACCGTGACCTGCAAGTGGACCTATCTCGCGCATGAGCGGCGCTGGGACGACAGTTATTTTCGGACCGTCGGACTCGGCGCGCTGGCGGACGAGGACTTCGCGCGCATCGGTCAGCGCGTGGTCGAACCGGGCACGCGACTCGGCAACGGGCTCACCGAACATGCCGCCGCGGAACTCGGCCTGATCGCCGGAACGCCGGTCGGCGCGGGTGTGATCGATGCTCATGCGGGCGGCATCGGCACCGTGGGCGCGCGAGGGAATCCGGAGTCTTGCCTGGCGTATGTGTTCGGCACTTCGTCGTGCACGATGACGACGACCGCGGAGCCGGTCTTCGTGCCCGGCGTCTGGGGGCCCTACTTTTCCGCGATGGTGCCGCAGGCATGGCTCAACGAAGGCGGTCAGTCGGTCGCCGGCGCCGCGATCGAGCGACTGCTCGCGATGCATCCCGCCGCCGCCGATGCCGGGAGGCGCGCGCAAGAGCGCGGCGAAACGCGCCCGGGCATGCTGGCCGGGCTGGCGGCCCAGGCGTCCCGAAGCCTGTCCGACGCGGTGAAGCTCGCGGACGGCCTGCACATCGTCCCCGAGTTCCTCGGCAACCGTGCGCCTTTCGCCGACCCGAACGCGCGAGCGGTCATTGCCGGTCTCGGCATGGAATCCGGCCTCGACAGTCTGGTCGCGCTGTATGTCGCCGGCGTGTGCAGCATCGGTTACGGTCTGCGTCAGATCATCGTAGCGCAGGCTCAGGCCGGCGCACCGATCGAGCGGGTGATGATCAGCGGCGGCGCGGGCCGGCTCGATCTGGTCAGGCAACTGCTCGCCGATGCGACCGGCAAGCCGGTGCTGGCCACACGGGCCGAGGAACCCGTGCTGCTCGGCGCTGCAATGCTCGGCGCCGTGGCGGGCGGCCTGTTCGACGACGTTCGCTCGGCAATGAGCGGCATGGCGCGCGTCAAGGAAACCTACTCGCCGGCAACCGGCGACCTCGCGCAATTGCACGAAGGGCGGTATCGCGCATTCATCCGCTTGCAGGATTGCGCCCGGGTGATTCGCGAGGGCTAGTGCTGGCGCGGCGCACGTGAGCAGACTGCCCTCGCAGGAAATCCGGATGACGGCCGATGCAACCCGCGCAACGCGGCGGCAGGAATGATGCACTGACAGGTTCGGCAGCCGACGCGTGTGTCATTGCGCGCGAGTGCCTATTCACTCACTTCGCCCCGATTGTCGTTACCGGCACCCATTTTCCGCCTTTGACTTGATATAGCGTTGAGGTCGGATTGTTCAAATCGCCATTCTTGTCGAATGAAATCTGACCTGTGATCCCGCCGTATTGACTCGAGCGCAGCGCCGGCATGAACACGGCAGGCTTTGTCGAATTTGCCCTTTTCATCGCGTCGATGGCTATCCATGCGCAGTCGTAAGAGAACGGCGAGTAAGTGAGGAGATCGGTGCCAAACCGTTTTTTGTATTTGTCGGCGAATGCCCGACCTTCGGGAGAGAGTCGATCGGGCGTCCGTACTCCCACGCCATGGCTCCTTCCGCAGCATCTCCGGCCGACTGAATGAAGACGGTATCCGCAATGCCTCCACTTCCGACGAACCGGGTGTGCATTCCAAGCTGCTTCATGCGCTTTACGATCAGACCGGCTTGAGCATTGCTGCCAGAGAAAAACAGAAGATCTGCATTGGCGGCTTTTTATTCGTCAACAGTGCATTGAATTCAACTGCCTTGTCGTTTGTATATTCCGGGAAGGCGACTCGACGGGGAGCATTGCAAGGCCGAATCGGACGTAACGGTCATGTATTCAGCAGACTCCGTGATGCGCTTTCGCAGCCGGTCCGGCTACTTCGTTTCGATTAAACCTTTAGATACGCAATACTGAACAATTTCGTTTTCCCAAAGCGCCAGGCCTTTTATCAACCTTCAAAGCATGAAATTCTTGATCGGACTAAACGCATGGCCCGACACCGGGCCCTGCTATCCGGACTTGTTCAGCCGTTCGACGGCATATCGGCTGATGATGAGATCCAGATACGCACTTCCGGCATTCTTGTAAACCGTTCGGTCCACGTCCGAGCGACGGACCGTCGACATCCGACACAGATCGAACAGATCTCCTTCGATTTGATCGGCTCGAATCACCTGCGCCTGCATCGGGATCTGGATGTCACCTGAATGTGCAGCGTTCTCGCGGTCATCCACGAAGATCCGAGCGCCCTCGAGCACATTGCAATCGGCCTCCTGCATGTCGGGCCGGTAACCGCCCACCAGATCGATATGGGTGCCGGGACGAACAAACTCACCCCGGATCCTGGGCGTGGATGCGCTGGTGGCCGCAGTCACGATGTCTGCGTGCGCTACCGCAGCGTCCAGGTCTTCGACGATGCGTACTTGAATGTGTCTTGCCTCGAGCGCCGAGCGCGCCGCATCCAGTCTCGACGGTGTGCGATTCCACAACAACACTTGGCGGATGGAAGGCCGAATGTGCAGGTAAGCATCCGTCAGTGACCGCGCGACCGGACCCGCGCCCAGCACGAGAAGCACCTCGCTGTTCTCGCGACTCAGGCGTCGTGCTGCAAGCGCGGAATCGGCCGCTGTCTTCCAGCGCGTGATTTCCGCGCCGTCCAGCATGGCGACGATGCCTTTCGTGCGCTCGTCCAGAACCAGAAACGCAGCCTGCTCGGTTGGCAGCGGCGGGCTGGCATAGCCATTGGCCGGATGGATAGAGGCGACTTTGAATCCTGCGCCCTGTCCCGGCAGAATGACACCCCGGCTGAACAGGCCAAAGCTGGCATCCCCGATGAAGTAACCATCGCCAATGGGCCGAGAACCCGAATGCCCCTTCTCCAGAGCGCCGAGAACGCCATCCCAGTCCAGCACCGACCTGATCTGCTCCGCTGAAATGATCTGCATGTTCAACTTTCCGACTGTTGCGGCCAGATGTCGCCCAGGGTGTAACCCTCGGGAAAAGGGTCGTCGTGGTCCAGCACGATGGTATTGATGCCATGGACCCAGCTCGTGCCGGCGAGCGTAGGCACGACAGCCGCCTTGTCGCCGATGTGGGTCTCGTCTTCCAGTCGGCCCGTGAAAACGGTACCCAGAATGCCCTGGTGCCTGAAATCCTGGTACAACGGCAATTCGCCCTTGGCGTGCAGCACCGCCATCTTGGCGCAGGTACCGGTGCCGCAAGGGCAGCGGTCTATCGCACCGGTCCAGGTGGAGGGATCATCCCAGGAGAGCGGTCCGGTGGGCATGGTGACCGCGTTCTTCCAGTCTGCCCGAGGGTCGTCCGCGGGGCCGGAAAGTTGAGAAATGGTGATGCCCACGCCGGGATATTCCGGGTGCGCGACAGGCAACTGCTCGATGGCCGCCTGCCGGATCAGGGCGGAAACCCGCGTGATTTCCTTGCCATGTTCGGGCTTGAGTTCGAGCCCGGGGAACTGGCGCACATCCGCAATGGCGTAGAACATGCCGCCCCAACCCACATCCACCCTGACCTTTCCAAGGTGCGGCACGTCGATCACGGCATCCAGGTGCGCAGCAAAAGCCGGCACGTTCTTGAACTTCACCTGCTTGACCTTGCCGTCCTTGCACTCGGCGGTGATGCGAATCAGCCCGGCCGGCGCTTCCAGCGTCAGTTCGGTCACCGGTTCTTGCATGGGCAACATGCCCATCTCCAGCAAAACCGTGGCCACGGAAATGGTGTTGCCGCCCGACATCATCGGGTATTCCACCTGCTCCAGAATGATGTAACCGGCATCCGCCTCCGGATGACAGGGCGGCACGATGATGTTGCAGCAATGCGCCGGGTAGCCGCGCGGCTCGCGCAGCAACAGCTTGCGCAAGCCGTCGTCATTGGCCTCCAGCCATTTCATCTTGGCCTGAACGGTGTTACCGGGAATGTGGGGAAGGCCGCCGGTGACCACGCGCATGGGAATACCCGAATGCGTTTCGACGGCGTGGATGGTTCTCTTGAATCCCATTGCTGATTTCTCTCTTGCGTGCCGCCGACCGAGTGCGGCGTGTGAGAGGAAATCTATGTCAGATTCGCGAATAATTTAAACGACATTTCCTCCGGCACTCCTTCAACTTTTAGTTGAAGGTCGACGCAGCAGAGGCAATCAGCCTCCCGACTTCCTGAGGACGGCGTCCGCCTCTTCGCCGGCGGCCGCCATGGCGAGTTGCTGCCTGATCCACCGGCAGAACTTCTCGCACACGCTGGCGTCAGCCTTGTCTTTCCGGACAGAAAGGTAGTGGCCGCGATTCTTCATAACGGTCTTATGCGGCAGGGGACGGACCAGATCTCCGCTCTCGACCCAGTGTTCCACGAGATGATGCCAGCCCAGGACGACCCCTTGGTGAGCCAAGGCCATCTGCACCAGAGCTGCGTAGTCATTGCTGGTGAATAGCTGACGCGGGATGTCGGCGCCCCAGCCGGTGTCTACATCATGAAGAGCCAGCCAGACTTTCCAGTCGATATGCTCCGAGATCTGCGAACGGCCGTAGGCGCTGATATCAAGCAGAGACATGTTCAGTAGTCCCTCGGGTGCTTCGATCGGGCCATGACTCTGCAAATATTGCGGCGTGCAGACAGGATAGACCTCGTCGTCGAACAGGTGCTCGCTGTCGTATCCGTAACGCATGCTCGCGAGCTTCGCGATGAATACATCCGGCTGCACACCGGCTTCCATCGAGATGAAGTTATTTGTGGCCAGCACCGTGAGTTCGATATCCGGATTCTCTTCAATAAATCCGGGCAGCCGTCTATGTAGCCAAAGCGCCGAAAACGCGGGTGAGCAGCAAACGATGAGCGTCTGACGCGCCGGCATTCTCTTGCGCAGCCGCTCGGCAGCCTGATGGAGATTGATCAATGACAGTTGGGCTGCATCTTTGAACATCTCGCCATCGGCAGTCAGCGTGACCGCTCTGCCTGAACGGACAAAAAGCTCCGTACCCAGATAGTCCTCTAGCTCCCGCACTTGCTTGCTGACCGCCGCCGGAGTCACACTCAATGCATTGGCTGCGCCTGTAAAACTCTTGAATTTCGCCGCGGCAAGAAATGACTTGATGGCTCGCAGGGATAGCGCACCGATCAACGTTTCGCTAATCTCAAATTGAGGCGCCATAGCGTTTTCTATCGACTCGAGGAAATGGGCGTAGGGTCCGAACCAAGGAATTCGCCTGATATTACCCGAGATAAGGACGCTGCCGGATATCGAGTGGCCGCTTGCCGAGGTGCATCGGCCACCTCGAACCTAAGGCGACGCACCGAATGAATGTCTCCTTCTGGCCGAGAGCACCAGATCGATATAGGTTCTACTGTCCGCCCGCCATCTTCCACTGCTGCGAAGCCGTGTCCCACGTGCCGAGCGGATGACTCGCCGCGTTCGGATCGATGACGATCTGCACCGTCTTCTTCCCGCCCGGCGCGAGCGCGACCTTCTGGAAGCCGACGAGGCGCTTCGGCGGTTGCCCAAGACCTGCCGGCCCTGATATTGCGACGCCGTGTTCGCGGCCCAGTCTCCCGCCTTCTTCGGGAACGTGACGGACAACTTGCCCGATGGATTCGCCATGATGCTGCCGTCCTCCTGTCCCGGGAACCAGGTCTCCAACACGGCGGGCACCTGATCGATCCACGGCATCAGCGCGGACGCGTTGTCCTTCATGACGGCCGCCGTGCGCGGATTCGCCACCGCAACTGCCACCGCAGCAGCCCGACACTGCCTTGCTCGCATACGCAGCCTGGCCAGTCAGCGACACGGAGCGAATCGCTTTCGCTTCACCCAGCGTTCTTCCACGCGCCGAACCGCGCGATATCGCCGACCGGCAGACGCTTGCGCGGCGCCTGCTCCCGTTCGGCCAACGCCTCCGATAAGACGCCCGCATCGCCATGATGCGCAACCGAGATCACAGCGAGCGGCGTGTAGCGCTCCGCAATGCCAAACTTGTTGCGCAAGGCACTCGCGTCGAAGCCGCTCATCGAATGCGCCGCCAGGCCGCGCGCATGTGCCTCGAGGAGCAACGCCAGCGCCGCGGCGCCCGTATCGTAGCTCGCGTTCGCATTGGATTCGCCTTTCGCGTTGAGCGTGTCCGCGAGCACGGCGATCAGCACTTGCGCGTGCTCGTTCCACGTCTGGTTGAACGGAACCAGCGTCGCGAAGGCGTCCTCGAATGCCGCGGCGTTCCCGCCCCTCTCGAACACGAGAAAGCGCCAAGGTTGCACGTTATAGGCCGATGGCGCCCAGCGCGCAGCTTCGAGCAGCGCAAGCACATCCGTGTGCGCGACGGGCTGTTCGCCATAGGCGCGCGGACTCCATCGTCCGGCGAGCAAAGGATGAATGTCGATATCGGTAGGTGCGGGTCGGTGCGTCATGGATTCTGCGATCGAAATAAAAGACGGCTTCCAGCATAAGCCGTGCGGAGCGAACGCGATATGACTTCCTGTGCTGATCAAATCGGCGCGGACGATAAGCCGCCCTTCCGCGCCGCGTGCATGTGCACGCATATCCTTAGCTCGATTCGTGCTTTCCGCTTGGCGATCCAGCCGACTATCATGATCAGTCTTAGCCGCCCGCTGAATAGTCGCTGCGTCGTGTTCCGCCTCATCCGGAGTTGTCATCTTGTCCCGTATCGAACCCATTCCCCGGCCGCTCGTCGTCGGCATCGGCGGCACTACGCGCCCCGCATCGTCAACCGAACGCGCGCTGAGCTTCGCGCTCAAAGGCGCGAAAGAATCCGGCGCTCGCGTGCGCCTGTTCGGCGGCACGTTTTTGCACAGCCTGCCCCACTACGCGCCCGAAACGCGCGATCTCACCGACGCCCAGCGCGAACTGATCGAAGCCGTGCGCGACGCCGATGCGCTCGTCATCGCGACGCCCGGCTATCACGGCGGCGTCTCCGGGCTCGTCAAGAACGCGCTCGACACACTCGAAGAACTGCGTAACGACGAACGCCCTTATCTCGACGGCCGCGCCGTCGGCAGCATCGTCACCGCTTATGGCTGGCAAGCGGCGGGCACGGTGCTGACCTCGCTTCGCTCGATCGTGCATGCGCTGCGCGGCTGGCCGACGCCCTTCGGCGCCGCCATCAACACGCTGGAAACGCGCTTCGAAAGCGCCGAACATTGTTCCGACCCGAAGGTCGTCGAGCAACTGCTTACCGTCGGACAGCAAGCGTCGAACTTCGCACTGGCGTTCGCTTCGCACCGGCCGGATGCGTGGCATGCAGTGACTCGCGAGGTCGCGCTCGCGCAGCGCTGAGACAAGCAACACATCGAAAGCGTACGGTTGATTCGTTCGCTTCGACGATCAACGATGTTTAGTATTCCGATTCATGATCTTCATGACCATCGCTTGAATCGACGTCAATACGGTTCTCATATCGATATCTCTTTTGCTCGCTTCGAATTCGGACGCGTGCGCGTCATCATGTTTCCTTCGTAAGCATGCTTCCCTAAACAGACGAGGGCACGCCCTCGCCCGGCACTCAGACCACCTATGCACACGCTTTCGTCAGTCTTTCGCGGACTGATCTTCGCCGCCGCCCTGTCCGGCGCCTTCATCCAGACCGCACGCGCGGCGAGCACCGCGCCCGCGGTCGATCGCGACACCGTCGTGATCGGCGTCGAAAAGGAGTTCTATAACTTGGACGGCCTCGTCGCCGTGAGCGGCGACTCGCTGCGCTACGGCTGGCAGATTTACGACACGCTCTACGGCTTCGACCAGAAAGGCAATCTCGTGCCGCGCCTCGCGACGAGCGTGACCGTTTCCCCCGATGCGCGCATCTTCACCTACAAACTGCGTCCGAACGTCAGGTTCCATAACGGCACGACGCTGACCTCGCGCGACGTGAAGGCATCGCTCGAACACGTGCTCGATCCGCGCAGCAAGAGCACCCGCCGTCCGTTCTTCGCGCCGGTCGTCGATTCGGTCGAGACGCCCGACGATCTCACCGTCGTCTTCAAGCTGAAGCAGCCTGACGGCGCGTTCGCCAACAAGGTCGCGGGTTATCTCTACATCATTCCGGCCGACTATCTCGCGAGCCTGACGGACCCCGATGCATTCGCGCAAAAGCCGGTCTCGCTCGGTCCGTACAAGTTCAAATCGCTTGCGCCGGGCGGCAGCGAGCTCGTGCTCGAACGCTTCGACGATTACTGGGGCGAGAAGCCGCGCGTGAAGACGCTGATCTTCCGCGCGATCACCGAACCGGCGAGCCGTGTCAACGCGGTGCTGCGCGGCGAGGTCGATCTCTCGGTCGCTCTGCCGTTCTCCGACTATGCCCGTCTCAAGAAGGAGAGCGGACTCGACGTGATCGCAAGCCGCGTCGCATCGCCGGTTTATGTGCGCGTCTATACCACCGACAAGAACTCGCCCTTCTCCAGCGTGCAGGTGCGTCAGGCACTCAGCTACGCGCTCGACACCAACGCGATCATCAAGAGCGTCCTCTACGGCGTCGGCGAGCCGCTCGGCACGATGATCTCGAACTACTATCCGTACGGCGCGGATCGCTCGATCAAGCCGTATCCCTACGATCCCGCTAAAGCGCGCGCCTTGCTCGCGCAGGCGGGCTATCCGAAGGGCTTCGAGACCACGCTCAACATTCAGGGCGACATGCCGCAAGGGGTCGCCGAAGCGATCGCGGCCTATTGGGGGCAAGTGGGCGTCAAGGTCAAGCTCAATCGCCTGACTTATGCCACCTTCCAGCGCCTTAACAACACGCACACGTCCGGGCCGCTCGCGCTGAGCCAGTTCACCAATGCGCTGTACGATCCAGTGCATCCGGTTGGCGGAGCGTTCGCATCGGCAGGAAGCTGGTCCGATTATTCCAATCCGAAAGTCGATGCGCTGCTCGCCGACGTCTCCCGCGTCAGCGACACGAAGCAGCGCGGCGAAGTGTTCCAGAAGATCGGCCGCGAACTGCACGACGATGCCGCCGCGTTCTTCATTTCCGAATTCACGTACGTGTACGCGAAGAAGAAAACGCTGCAATGGCAGCCTCAGCAAGGCGGCGGCTTCCTCAACTTCCGCACGATCCAGTGGGCGCCGCAGACGGTCGCCGGAAACTGAGCGATGCCGGCCTATCTCCTGCGCCGCATCGGGTCGGCACTGCTCACCGTGTGGCTGATGTCGGTGCTGATATTCGTGCTGGTGCGAATGGTCGGCGATCCCGCCTATCTGCTGATGCCGCCCGAAGCGACCGAAGCCGACCGTCAGCTCTTTCGCGAGCAACTCGGCCTCGCCGATCCGGTGCCGCTGCAATACGCGCGCTTTCTCGCGGGCCTCTTGCGTGGCGACATGGGGAACTCTTTCCACTTCGGCGCGCCCGCGCTCTCGATGGCGCTGAGCCGGCTCGCATCGAGCCTGCTGCTGGTGGGCGTGTCGCTTGCGCTGGCGCTCGCCGTCGGGCTGTCGCTGGGCGTGGCGTCGGCGGTGCGAAGGGGAACGTGGATCGACCGCATCGCGTCGATATTCGCGGTGCTCGGGCAAGCCGCGCCGCCCTTCTTCGTCGCGTTGCTGTTGATCCGCCTCTTCTCGGTGCAATGGGGCTGGCTGCCGACCGGCGGACACGGCTCCTGGCGTCATCTGATCCTTCCGGTCTGCGCGCTCGCGTGGTATTCCGCCGCGGGCATTGCCCGGCTGACGCGCGCCAATATGCTGACCGTGCTCGAAGCCGATTACATCCGCATGGCGCGCATCAAGGGACTGCCTTCGCGCGTCGTGATCGGCACGCATGCGCTGCGCAACGCAGCCCTGCCGATCGTCGCGTTCACGGCATCGCAGTTCGGCGTGCTGATCGGCGGCGCGGTCGCGATCGAAACGGTGTTCTCGTGGCCCGGCTTCGGCAGTCTGATGGTCGAAGCCATCAGCACGCTCGATTTCACCGTGGTGCAGGCCGCCGTCATCGTGTCGGTGCTGCTGTTCGTCTCGATCAATCTCGCGGTGGACGTGATCTATGCGCTCGTCGATCCGCGCATCCGGTATCGGCAATGAACGCGCGACACATCCTGTTCGGCAGCCTGCTCGCCGCGATCGCGGCGGCGTCCGCATTCGCGCCGCTCTTCTCGAACGTCGATCCGAACGCGATCGACCTGTCGGCCACTTTCCAGTCGCCGACCTGGCATCACTGGTTCGGCACCGATCAGATGGGCCGCGACGTCTTCACGCGCACGCTCTACGGCGGCCGCATCTCGCTCGCGATCGCGTCGTGCGCCGTGCTGCTCGCGGGCTTCTTCGGCGCGATCGCGGGATTGTTGTCGGCCTACATCGGCGGACGTTTCGATGCCGCGCTCATGCGCATCGTCGATGCGCAATACGCGTTGCCGCCCGTCTTTCTCGCCATGCTGATCGTCGGCATCTGCGGACCGAGCATGACCAACATCGTCATCGTCGTGACGCTCGCGAACTGGGGGCGCTTCGCGCGCATCATCCGCGCCGAGGCGTTGAGCCTGCGCGAGCGCGACTTCGTCCTGATCGCGAAGCTCGCTGGCGCGACACCGCTACATGTCGTGCTGCGCCATCTGCTGCCCAACGTGCGCAATACCTTCGTGGTGCTGCTGACGCTCGATATCGGTCTCGTCATCTTCATGGAGGCGGCGCTGAGCTTCGTCGGACTCGGCGTGCAGCCGCCCGATCCCTCGTGGGGCGGCATGATCGCCGATGGCCGCAACTATCTCGACACCGCGTGGTGGCTTTCCGCGTTGCCGGGCCTCGTGCTGATCGCGACGGTGCTGTCCAGCAATCGGATCGGCGGGTCGTTGCAGCGTGGCGACCAGGGAGTGCCGCGATGAGCGTATTGGCCATTCATGACCTCGTCGCGCAGGCCGGACCCGCGCGGCTCGTCGATGGCGTGAGCTTCTCCGTGCGCGCGGGGCGCACGCTCGGTCTCGTCGGCGAATCCGGCTCGGGCAAGAGCGTGACGTGCCTGTCCGTGCTCGGTTTGCCGCCACGCGGCGTGCAGGTCAGCAGCGGGCGCATTCTGTTCGACGGCGACGACCTGCGCACGAAAACGCCCGCCGAACTGAACGCGCTGCGCGGCCGCGAGATCGGCATGATCCTGCAGGATCCGATGACCTCGCTCAACCCGCTGCTGACGATCGGCCGGCAGATCACCGAGATGTTCCGGTATCGCGATGGCGTCACGAGTCGGAAGGAACGCGAGGCACGCGCGATCGAACTGCTGCGGCGCGTGCACATTCCCGCGCCGGAAAGCCGCCTGAAGAGCTATCCGCATCAGTTCAGCGGCGGCATGCGCCAGCGCGTGGCGATCGCAATGAACCTGGCATGCAATCCGCGCCTCTTGATCGCCGACGAACCGACGACCGCGCTCGACATCACCGTGCGCCTGCAGATTCTGGACCTTCTGCGCGAAGTGCAGGCGGAACGCGGCACCGCGATCGTGCTCGTCACGCACGATCTGCATCTGGTGCGCCGCTATTGCGACGATGTCGCCGTGATGTATGCGGGACGCATCATCGAACAGGGGCCGGTCGCGGACGTGTTCGCACGGCCGCGTCATCCCTATACGAAAGGGCTGATCGGCGCGGTGCCGCGCCTGCGTCATTCGCAGCATCGGCTCACGGTCATATCGGGCCAGCCGCCGTTGCCGGGCAGCATCGCGCAAGGATGCCGCTTCGCGCCGCGCTGCCCGCGAGTGCAAGCCGATTGCGCGAGCGTCTATCCGGTAACGCGCAGCGTCGACATGCATCGCAGCGTCGCGTGCTGGCATCCCGAGCCGGACCAGCAGACGGCCGACGCTCTTCCCGCGACGGCGGCATCATGAACGCACTCGAAGTTTCAGGCATCGGGCGGGCCTTTCCCGTGCGCGGCGGACTGTTTTCGAAACCGGCGCTGCTGCGCGCGGTGGAGAACGCCTCCTTCGCGTTGCCGCGCGGCGGAACGTTCGGACTCCTCGGCGAATCGGGATCGGGCAAGTCGACGCTCGCGAAAATCATCCTCGGCGCGGACCAACCGACGTGCGGCGACGTGCGCTTCGGCGAGCGCCTATTCGGCACGTCGCCGCGCGACGCGGATCGACGCTGGCGGCAACGCGCCGTGCAAGCCGTGCTGCAGGACCCGTTCGGCTCGCTCGATCCGCAGATGAAGATCGGCGATATCGTGCTCGAACCGTTGCGCATCCAGCGAAGCGGCTTCGCACGCGATGCGTTGCACGAACGCCTCGACGAACTGCTCGCGCAAGTCGGCCTGCCCGCCGAATTCAAGCGCCGCCGTCCGGGCGAGCTGAGCGGCGGCCAGCGTCAGCGCGTGGCCATCGCGCGCGCGCTCGTACTGGAGCCGGAGATTCTCGTGCTCGACGAACCCGTTTCCGCGCTCGACGTATCCATCCAGGCGCAAGTCCTCAACTTGCTGAGGGATCTTCAGGATGCGCTCGGCCTTTCGTATCTGCTGATCTCGCACGATCTCGCCGTGGTCGCCTTCATGAGCAGCCATATCGGCGTGCTCTATCTCGGGCGCTTCATGGAGCAAGGCACGCGCGACGACATCGTGGAACGCGCGGCGCATCCGTACACGCATGCGCTGATCGCCGCGTCCGAGCCGGATGCGCGCGATGTCCGCCCGATCGTCGGAGAGATTCCGTCGCCGCTCGCGCCGCCCGCCGGATGCGTCTTTCACACGCGCTGCCCTTCGGCGCGCGGCATTTGCGCAAGCACAGCGCCGTCCGAGCAGCGTCTTTCGTCGACGCATCGCGTGACGTGCCACTTTCCGCTCACTACGAAGGCCTGAGTCCATGTCAGAAGAGATTCGCATCAACGCGTTCCTGGCCTTTGCGCCGACGCACCTGTCGCCCGGACTCTGGGCGCATCCGCGCGACCGTGCGCTCGACTACAACTCGCTGTCGCTCTGGACCGATCTCGCGCGCACGGCCGAGCGCGGCGGCTACGACGCGCTCTTTTTCGCCGACGGCATCAGCCAGTACGACGTGTACGGCGGATCGAACGCGGCGGGCGTGCGCTGGGGCCTACAGTTTCCGCGGCTCGATCCGCTGCTGCTCGTCTCCGCGATGGCGCAGGTCACCGAGCATCTCGGCTTCGCGGTGACGAGCAGCGTGAGTTACGAAGCGCCGTTCCTCTTCGCGCGGCGCATGTCGACGCTCGATCATCTGACGCGCGGACGCATCGGCTGGAACATCGTGACGAGCTTCGGGCAAAGCGGCTCGCGCGCGATCGGCCAGGCCGACGCCCGTCCGCACGACGAGCGCTACGACCTCGCCGACGAGTACATGGCGATCGTCTATCGGCTGTGGGAAGCGAGCTGGGAGGACGGCGCGGCCGTGCGCGACCGCGATGCGCGCGTGTTCGCGGACCCGGCGCGCGTGCATGAAATACGCCACGAAGGCCGCTTCTTCTCGATGCAGGGCACGCATTACTCCGAGCCATCGCCGCAGCGCACGCCGTTGCTCTATCAGGCGGGCACATCGAATCGCGGCAAGGACTTCGCCGCGCGTCACGCCGAGTGCGTGTTTCTCAGTTCGCCGACCGCGCAATTAGTGGCGCGCGATGTCGCCGACGTGCGCGCACGCGCCGCCGCGCTCGGACGCGACCCGGCATCGGTGCTGTTCTTCTCGCTCGCGACCGTGATCGTCGCGTCGACTTCGGAGGCAGCGCAGGCGAAATGGCAGGACATTCAGCGCCACGTGAGCCTCGAAGGGGCGCTCGCGCTGTTCTCGCGCTGGAGCGGCATCGATCTGTCGAAGTACAGCCCAGACGATCCCTTGCAATACGTGAAGAGCGAAGGCATGCAGTCGGCGATCGAAGCCTTCACCGTCGCCGATCCCGAGCGCGTGTGGACCATCGGCGAACTGGCGATCTTCAACGCGATCGGCGGCAAAGGGCCCGTGTTCGTCGGCTCGCCGACCGAAATCGCCGATGCGCTCCAAAGCTGGAAAGCGCAGACGGGCGTCGATGGCTTCAATCTCAGTCACGCGCTGCTGCCGGGCACGCACGAGGATTTCGTCGATCTCGTGGTGCCCGAACTGCGGCGTCGCGGTGTCTACAAGAACGCTTATCGCGCAGGCACGCTGCGGGAAAAGCTGTACGGCGAAGGTCACGCGCATCTGGACGCACCGCATCCCGCGGCCACGCATCGCGCAGTATTCATCGAGGAAAACACTCATGCTTGATACCGCTTACGAAACCATCACGGTGCAGCCGCTCACGCGCCATATCGGCGCGCTGATCGGCGGGATCGACCTCACACGGCCGCTCGCACCCGAACAGGTGAGCGACGTGCGCCGCGCGCTGCTCGCGCATCAGGTGATCTTTTTTCGCGACCAGCCGATCACGCTCGATCAGCATCTCGCGCTCGGACGTCAATTCGGCACGCTGCACGTTCATCCCAACAGCGCCGGTCCGGACGGCTATTCCGAGATCCTGACGATTCATAGCGATGAAACCACGAAGCGCATCGCGGGCGACCGCTGGCATTCCGACGTTTCATGCGACGAAGCGCCGCCGATGGGCAGCATCCTGCATCTGCATACCCTGCCCTCGCACGGCGGCGACACGCTCTTCTCCAGCTCCTACGCGGTGTACGAATCGCTCTCGCCGGGTTTGCGGACGTATCTCGAAGGACTGAGCGCCACGCACGACGGCGAACCGACCTATCGGCACCGCAATCGCCTGCGCGGCATCGACGATACCGGCAAGCGGTTTCCGAAAGCCTCGCATCCGGTCGTGCGTACGCATCCCGAGACGGGCCGCAAGGGCGTCTTCGTGAACTCGAACTTCACGACGCATATCGACAACGTGCCCGCCGCCGAGAGCGAAGGCATCCTGCGCCTGCTGTTCGAACGCTTCGCGTCGCCGGAGTTTCAGGTGCGCTTCCGCTGGGATCCGCATTCGATCGCGTTCTGGGACAACCGCGCGGTACAGCATCTGGCCGTGTGGGACTACTATCCGGAAGTGCGCTCGGGATACCGCGTGACGATCAACGGAGACAAGCCTTTCCTATGAGCACGCCGAAACAGATTCGGGTGAACGCATTCGCGCTGCATAGCCCGGTGCATCATTCGCCGGGCATGTGGCGGCATCCGCGCGACCGCTCGCTCGAATACAACACGCTCGACTATTGGGTCGATCTCGCGAGGACGCTGGAGCGCGGGCTCGTCGATTCGCTTTTCATGGCCGACAGCATCGGCGTGAACGACGTGCATGGCGGCAGCATCGACACCGCATTACGGCACGGCGCACAGGTGCCGAAGCAGGACCCGGTGATGGCGCTCTCCGCGATGGCCTACGCAACGCGCGATCTCGGCCTGTGCGTGACGAGCAACGCCAATCACGAGCCGCCCTACGTGTTCGCGAGGCGCATGTCGACGCTCGATCATCTGACGCGCGGGCGCATCGGCTGGAATATCGTGACGGGCTTCGCACAGAGCAGCGTGAAGGTGCTCGGCAAGGACGGCATCGCGTCGCGCGACGAACGCTACGACATCGCAGACGAGTACATGGATGTCGTCTACAAGCTCTGGGAGAGCAGTTGGGAAGACGGCGCGAGCGTGCGCGACACGGCGAGCGGCATCTTCGCCGATCCGTCGAAGGTGCATCGCGTCGATCATCGCGGCAAGTATTTCAAGGTTCAGGGCATTCACATGACCGAGCCATCGCCGCAGCGCACACCGGTGCTGTTTCAGGCGGGATCGTCGGCGCGCGGGCAGCGCTTCGCGGGACGTCACGCCGAAGGCATCTATCTGAGCGGGCCGAGCAAAAGAGTTCTCACGCCGGTCGTGAGAGGCACGCGTGCCGAAGCGGTGAAAGCCGGCCGCGAGGCACGCGACATCCAGTTCTTCACGATGGCGACGATCATCACCGGCCGCACGACGAAGGAAGCGCGCGACAAATATGAGGACTATCGCCGCTACGTGACGCCGGAAGCCGCGCTCGCGATGTTCTCGGGCTGGACCGGCATCGACTTCTCAACCTGCGACCCCGACGAGCCGATCCGCTACATGCAGCTCGACGCGGGCACGTCGTCCGCGCTCGAAGGCTTCACGAAGCTCGACCCCGAGCGCGTGTGGACCGTGCGCGAACTCGCCTTGCACAACGCGATCGGCGGACGCGGGCCAGTCTTCATCGGCGCGCCCGATGAAGTGGCCAGCGCGCTCGAAGAATGGGTCGATGAAACCGACATCGACGGCTTCAACCTGAGCTATGCAGTCACGCCCGAAGCCTACGAGGATTTCGCGGATCTCATCGTGCCCGAGCTGCAGGCGCGCGGCCGCTACAAGACCGCTTACGCGCCGGGGACGCTGCGCGAGAAACTCGGCGGCGCGGGCAGCCGGCTGAACGACCGTCATCCCGGCGCGGCATTTCGTCTCCGATAACCACCTACTCCTCATATGAGCACCCAAAACACCAAGCTTTCCGACGCGCTCGCCGCGTTGCCCGCGCTGGCGCAGGAAATCGGCGTCGATGCCGCGCAACGCGAAATCCGCCGCGAGTTGCCGTTCGCGGCCTTCCAGGCCTTCCGCCGTTCAGGTCTCGGCGCGTTGCGCATTCCCGTCGAGCGCGGCGGTCTCGGCGGCACGCTCGAAGACGCGATCCACGTCGTGACGACGCTCGCCGCCGCCGAATCGAACGTCGCGCATGCGCTGCGCGTGCATTTCGATGTCGTCGAGTCCTTGCGGCTCGCGCCGCGCACGCCATTCCACGACCGGCAGATCAGCCGCATCGTCGAAGGTGCGCTCTTCGGCGGGGCATCGGGCGAACAGGGCACGGCGCGCGCGGGCGAGATCGAGACGGAGCTGCGGCGCGAAGGCGATCATTTCCGTGTGACGGGCAAGAAGTACTACACGACCGGCACCGCCTACGCCGATTTCGTTCGCACCAATCTCGTCGATGAACAGGGCAATGGCGTCACCGCGATCATCCCCGTGCGCGCCGATGGCGTGCAAGTGCTCGACGACTGGGACGGCATGGGACAGCGCATGACGGCGAGCGGCAGCACCGTATTCGACAACGTGCGCGTCGATGCGAGCGAAGTCGTCGAAAAGGGCTATGGCTCGCTCGCCGGGCGGCATGGCGGCGCCTATCGTCAGTTGCATCTGGTCGCGGTGGCGGCGGGCATCGTGCGCAACATCATCGCCGATGCATGGGCCTACGTGAGCGCGCATGGCCGCCCCGTCATGCACTCCACCGCGCCGAGCGCCCGCGACGACGTGTTCATCCAGCAGGTCGTCGGCGAGTTGTCGGCGCTGAGCCATACCATCGACGTGCTGGTGCGCGAGAACGCACGCACGCTCGGAGCGTCGTCGGATGCCATTCTGCGCGGCGACCCCGATGCCGACGAACGCGTGCTGCAAGGCGCGCTCGCGACGGCGCGCACGCAGATCGTCGTGGGCAGGCTGGCGTTGCAGGCGGGCGAGCGGCTTTTCGATGCAGGCGGCGCGTCGGCGACTTCGCGCAAGCACAACTTCGACCGCCACTGGCGCAATCTCCGCACGATCTTCAGCCACAACCCGCTGCATCACAAGGCCAGGGTCATCGGCGACTATGTGCTCAACGGCGTGAAGACGCATCTGGTGGAAGGCCGCACGTTCTGAGCGACGCCGCGCGCATCAGCCGCACGCGAAGAATCGGTTGGCCGGCCTCGGCAAGCCGAGATGCTCACGCAGTGTCGAACCCTCGTAAGCGCGACGGAAATTTCCGCGCCGCTGCAACTCCGGCACCACCTTGGCGACGAAATCATCCAGGCCCGCGAGCAGATACGGAAACATCACGTTGAAGCCGTCGCTGCCTTCCTCGACGAGCCACTGCCCCATCTCGTCGGCAATATCCGTCGCGGCGCCGACCATCTGCAAGCCGGAGTAGCCGCCTGCACGCTGCGCCAGTTGCCGCACGGTGAGCCCGTCGGCGCGCGCCATGTCGATCACGCGTTCGCGCGCGCCTGCTCGCGTCGGTTTCGGGTATCTCGGGCAACGGGCCGTCCGGATCGAACGACGAGACGTCGTGCCCGAGCGCGATCGACAGCGACGCGAAACCGCTGTCGTCGTGTACGAAGCTATCGAGCAACGCGCGCTTCTCCTGCGCTTCGTCACGCGAGTCGCCCACTACGACGAACGCGCCCAGCAGTATCTTCAGATGCTCGCGCGCGCGGCCCGCGCGTTCCATGCGGCCTTTGACATCGGCATAAAAGCGCTTGCCCGCCGCAAGATTCGGCTGCGCTGTGAAGACCGCGTCGGCGGTTTCGGCGGCGAGCTGCCGCCCGGCTTCCGACGACTCCGCCTGCACGACCATCGGCCAGCCCTGCACCGATCGCGCGATGTTCAACGGCCCGCGCACCGAAAGATACTCGCCTTTGTGGTCGAGCACGTGCAGCTTCGCAGGATCGAAGAAGAGGCCGCTTTGCGTGTCCTGCACGAAGGCGTCGTCGGCCCAGCTATCCCAGAGGCCGGTGACGACGTCGTAGAACTCGTGCGCGCGGCAATAGCGCTCATCGTGCTCCATATGTTCGTCGCGGCCGAAATTCAGCGCGGCATCGGGGTACGATGTGGTGACGAGATTCCAGCCCGCGCGCCCTTCGCTCAGATGATCGAGCGATGCGAAACGCCGCGCGATGTGAAACGGCTCGTCGAACGTGGTCGATGCCGTGGCGATCAGGCCAATGCGCTCGGTCACGGAAGCGAGCGCGGACAGCAGCGTGAATGGCTCGAACGGCGTGATCAGGCTGCGCGAGAACGCCGGCCAGCTGCCTGCCGCGCGATATCGCGAACAACCCGAAGCATGTGCAGATCAAGGAGCTGGACGCGGGTATCGTCGGCCGCGCGATCGGCGATGTCGACGCCGCCGTCGTCAACACCGATTGGGCGATCAAGGCGAACATCCAGATTCCGCAGGAGCGCATCGCGCAGGAAAAAGGTGACGAACAATCCATATCGCAACTTCATCGCGGTGAACGCGAAAGATGCGCAGGCGCCGTGGGTCAAGGCACTCGTCGCGAGCTATCAGCAGGCGAATGTCGCGTCGTCGATTCTTTCGGTGTATCGCGGGGCGACGTTGCCGGCGTCGGAAGGCGCGCCGCAGCATTGAACGTGACGGCGAAGCAGCGCCGTTCATCGGGACGCGGGGCCTGTTTTCGGGAGGAAGCAGGCCCCGGCTTCATTGTGTCCCCGGATCGCGGCGCGCGAAGAACTGTTCGTCCGGCACGACATTCAACGCGATGGTCAGCCGGTTCGCATAGTTGAAGAACGCCGATATCTCCAGCACTTCGGTCACCGCCTGTTGCGTGAAGCCGATCGAGCGCAGCCATTGCAGATGCTCTTCGCGGATGCTGCCCGGCTCGCGCGTGAGACGCTCGGCGATCTCGGCGAGCGCTGCCTCCTTGACGGACAGCCGCACATGGCGAAAACCCTGTGCGATGCGCTGCGCACGCACGGTATCGCCCGACACAGCCGCTAGCGCCTGCGTGTGATTGAAAACGCAATAGCTGCACTCGTTCACGGCCGACGTGACCACCGCGATCAGCTCGCGCTCCGCTGCCGTGAGATGGCTGCGGTGCGGATCGAACAGATGCTCGTAGAAGGTGACGAGCCGGTACGCGGTATCGGGATTGACCGAGAACGCCGCGAGCCAGTTCGGCACGAAGCCATACTGACGGCGAAACTTCGCGTGGATCGACGCGACGTGCGGCGGCAAACGCGCCTCGTCGGGCAATCCGAAACGCGAAACCGGTTCGCGTATTGCATCGGCGTCCGAATTCAGATGATCTGCGAATGGATCTGAAGGTGCGAGCGTGGACATCGTCTGGATTCTCCTGGCGCTATGTTCTGGCATCCAAATTAACCCACTCGCCGACGAGCGGTGTGACTGATTTTTCATAAGCTAATCGGTGTTTGTGCACATCGCGCTCGCCGAATTGCAAATCGCAAATCGATATTGGCTCGCACCGAAGATCGCTGCGCATAATGAGCCGCAGCTTCTCTTCACTCCTTCCAGGCGAGGCATGTGACATGGTCACGCTTCCGCAACTGCTGCGCGAGCAGGCGCGGCTCGCGGCCCGCGCACCATCGACGGCGCTTGCACTGAACATGCATCTGTACTGGGTCGGTGCGGCGTTGCATCTGTATCGGCGCGGTCTATTACGGCATCGCGAAGCGGGCGTTCGGCGTCGCGGTGGAATCGGCGAAGCAGCGTGCATCGCCGGCCATCGGCGGCAAGACCTATGCGTACAAGCCGCTGACGCAGCAGGCGGTCGCGGAGGCGGCCATCGAGGTTGCGAGCCTCGAGGCGCTGGTCGAGCGCGCGGCCGAGCGCTGGCGGACGGGCTACGGCGAAGGCGAACCGTGGATCGCGCACCTGCTTGTGGCGAAACAGCATGCCGTCGATGGCGCGCTACGCGTGGTGAACCTCGCGCTGAAGATCGCGGGCGCGGCTTCGCTGTCGCGGCATAACGAGCCGGAAAGGCTGTATCGCGATGTGCGCGCGGACGCGTTCCATCCGCCCAACGCGGATGCGGCGCATGAAGTCATCGGCCAGGCTTGGCTTGGGGTGCTCGGTCAGGCGCGAGCTTCGCGGCGCATGGTTGATCTTTCCATGCGCCGCGCTCGACCTTCGCCCCCCCATTCCAGGCGTTGCTTCTGCGTTCAGGCTTGCGCTCTGCGTGCTTCGCAAAGCATAGTGCTCACCGCTCAACCTCCACTGCAGGCGCGCGCGCCCGTCTCGCCGCTTTGCGAGAGCGCCTGCGTGACGGAAACGCCCGGCGCGACGTCGTGCGTGAGCCATACGTTGCCGCCGATCACCGCGCGTCGTCCGAGCGTCACGCGTCCGAGGATCGTCGCGCCCGCATAGATGACGACATCGTCTTCGACGATCGGATGACGTGCGAGGCCTTTTTCCAGATGACCTTCCGCGTCGCGCGGGAAGCGTTTCGCTCCGAGCGTTACCGCCTGATAGACGCGCACGCGATTGCCAATGACCGCCGTCTCGCCGATCACCACGCCCGTGCCGTGATCGATGAAGAAGCCCGAGCCGATGCGCGCGCCCGGATGAATGTCGATGCCTGTTTCCCCATGCGCGAGTTCGGCGACGATGCGCGCGAGCAGCGGCAGCCCGAGCCGATACAGCTCATGCGCGACGCGATGGTGGATCATCACGAGAATGCCGGGATAGCAGAGCAGCACTTCATCGACGCTGCCCGCCGCCGGGTCGCCCTGATAAGCCGCGAGGATGTCGCTGTCGAGCAGGCTGCGAATGCGCGGCAGGGTTTTCGCGAACGCGCGTATCGCATCGCTCGCGCGTGTCTCGACCGCGTGATCGTCGCGCGGCAGATGACGCGCCTTGTATTGCAGCTCGAGCTTCGCCTGCACGAGCAGTCCTTGCAGCGCGAAGTCGAGCGCGTGGCCGACATAGAAGTTTTCGCTTTCCTGTCGCAGGTCGGGCGGTCCGAGCCGCATCGGAAAGAGCGCGCCTTTAAGTGCGCCGATGATGTCGCCGAGTGCCTCTCGCGCGGGAAGCTCGCGGCCGCCCGGTTCGAGCGACCGCTTCTGTGCTTCGCGCCACTGCTGGCGGACCGTCTGAAGCGATTGGACGATGTCGTCGATGTCGAATACAGCCACAGTGCAGTCCTTTCCATAGTGAGCCCGCTCTGGTCCTGAACCGGGGGCAAGCTGAGTGTGGCGCGCGATACGCGAGGGGTGAACTCGTCGCCCGCGCTCATCGGATTGGTGCGAGCGGTTGACGCGCCGCCTGCATCGCAGCGAAACAGCGGCGGCTCGTGCGGCGGCCGAGACATGTCGACCGCGTTGCCCATGTTGAAGTAGCCCGCCTGCGCGAACAGCGCGATGTGTTCGAGCCGTTCCGCGTTGCAGCGCCAAGGGCCACGTGCCGATGTCGCGGCCCTGGCAAGACATCAAAACACGCGCCCTTCGGTCAGATGCGTCGTCACGCCGTTGAGCGCGTAATCGCCGATAACGCGCGCCTTGTGCAGCAGCGGATTGTGGCTGAAGATCGTGCGCAGATTGCGCCAGTGACGATCGAAGTTGTGCGCGCGCGCCGTCGCCGATGCGCCGCCCGCCTCGAACATGCGCTCCGCGGCGCTCAACGCGAGCTTGCTCACGACGATCTGCGTGCGCGCCGTCGCGAGCGCGCCTTCGAGCACGAGCGCTTCGGCGTCGGGATCGCCGTTGCGGATCGCCTGCGACGATCGTTCGAGCACGCGTGCGTTGTCACGCACGAGCGCATCGATCGCGTGACTGTTCGCGCTCAGTTCGCCTACGACCTGCTGAATGAACGCATCCTCGCGCGCCGACGGCGCCGTGCTGTGCAGCACAGGGCGTCCGTGTTTCAGCACATAGCGCTGCGCATCCGCGACGACGTTGCGTACGATGCCCGCCGCCACCGCCACCAGATGCAACTGACGCAGTGCGCCGCCGTGACGGCCCGTGAGCGTCGTCTGCACGCGCGGCGTGACTTCGTCCGCGTACACGACGAGATCGTCGAACTCGAGACTGCCGCTCGCGGTCATGCGCTGGCCCATGCCGTCCCAGTCGTCGAGCACGCGCAGTCCCTCGCGTTGAATCGGCACGACCGCTATCGCGGCTTCGCCGTGTTCGTCCTGCACGTTCAGGCGCGCGTAGTCGGAGAACGCGGTGCCCGTCGCGTAGTACTTGCGGCCGTTGAGACGGAAGTGATCGCCTTCGCGCCGCAGTTGCGTCGTGATTTCGCCGGGGCGCGACGTGCCCGCTTCCGTCGAAGCACCGCCGAAGATCGCGCCTTCCGCCACACGCCTGATCTGCAATGCGTTGAACGGCGTGCGCGGCGAAAGCAGCAGCGCTTCGGTCTGGTCGAAGTGAATGCGCAGCGCGTGCGCGACGTTGCTTTCGTGCGCGGCAAGCGTTGCGATCACTTCGAAGACGTCTTCGAGCGAGCCGCCGAGCCCGCCCCACTCGAGCGGGAAACGCAACGTGCCGAGGCCCGACCGGCGAAACAGCGTGAAGGCCTCGAACGGCAGTTCACGGCGCGCCTCGCGCGCGGCCGCATCTTCGCCGATGGCCTTCGCCAGTTCGGGCAATGCGGCGAGCGCGGCTTCGAGTTTCTGATTTTTGTTCGACATGTGACGTGACATCCTTATGGTCTTGATGCGTGCCCTACGCGGCTTGCGCATCGAATCGTTTGCCGGGAATCGCATCGAGCAGCGTGCGCGTGTATGCATGCCGCGGCGCGCGCCATATCTCGCGATGCCCCCCGCTCTCGACGATGCGCCCGCCATGCATCACATGGACGCGATCGGCGATGTATCGCACCACGGAAAGATCGTGCGATATGAAGAGATAAGCGAGCCCGAGATCGCGTTTCAACTCGACGAGCAGATTCAGGATTTGCGCCTGAATCGACACATCGAGAGCGGACACCGGCTCGTCGCAGATCAAAAGCGCGGGCTCCAGCACGAGCGAGCGCGCAATGCCGATGCGCTGCCGCTGACCGCCCGAGAATTCGTGCGGATAACGATGGAGCGCGGCGCTCGGCAGACCGACGCGATCGAGCATCGCGGCCGCGCGCCTGCGACGCTCGCGCGCATCGGCGATGCCGTTCACGGCCATCACCGTATCGAGAATGTCGCCGACGCTGCGGCGCGGATTCAGCGACGCGTACGGGTCCTGGAACACCATCTGCATCCGGGCCCGCAGCGGACGCAACGCGCGTTCGGACAGGGGCGCGAGATCGACGCCGCGCATGCGGATCGCGCCGCTCGACACGGGCACGAGACGCAGAATCGCTTTCGAAAGCGTCGACTTGCCGCAGCCGGATTCGCCCACGAGACCCACGGTTTCGCCGGGCGCGATATCGAACGACACGTCATCGACCGCGCGCAGCGCGCCCTCGCCGTGCCGATGCGCATAGTCGACCGTCAGATGTCGCAGCGAAAGCAGCGGCGCGGCGGCGTCGAATGGCGTTTCCGGGATGCTGATGGGCGCAAGCGGCGTCACGTCGAACGCGGGCATGCCGTCGGCGCCTTGCGCGTGACGAATCTCCGGCAGCTTCCAGTCGCGGTAATGCAGCTCCGTCGCCACGTTCAGCGATGCGCCCAGCAGCCCGCGGGTGTAGGCATGCTGCGGCCGCTCGAAGAGTTCGCCCACCGGCGCCTCCTCGACCTTCTCGCCCACGAGCATCACGGCGACGCGATCCGCATGCTCGGCGACGACGCCGAGATCGTGCGTGATGAGCAGCAGCGACATCGACAGATCGCGCCGCAATTCGGCGAGCAATTCGAGAATGCGCGCCTGAATCGTGACATCGAGCGCGGTGGTCGGTTCATCCGCGATCAGCAGGCGCGGACGACATGACACGGCCATCGCGATCATCACGCGCTGGCGCTGCCCGCCCGAAAGCTCGTGCGGATAGTCGAAGACGCGTCGATGCGGCTCCGGCATATGGACGAGATCGAGCAGTTCGACGGCGCGCTTCATCGCCGCCTGTTTCGACAGCGCTTGATGCCGGCGCAAGGTCTCGACGATCTGCGCGCCGACCGTGAGCACCGGATTGAGCGATGTCATCGGCTCCTGAAAGATCATCGAAATCTCGCTGCCGCGCACATCGCGCATTTCACGCGGGCTCATCGCGAGCACGTCTCGTCCGTCGAAGCGGACGCTGCCCGTCACACGGCCCGGCTCCGGCACGAGCCGCATGAGCGACAGCGCGGTCGCGGATTTGCCGCAGCCGGACTCGCCGACGAGCGCAAGCGTCTCGCCTTCGGCTATGTCGAGATCGATGCCGCGCACTGCGCGATGCGCGCCGAAATTCACGCGCAGATCGCGCACTTCAAGAAGATTCGCCACGGATAGGTCTTTGGTCAGGAACGTTCGCGCATGCGCGGGTTGAGTGCGTCGTTGAGGCCATCGCCGAGCAGATTGAGCGCGAGCACCGCGAGCACGATCGCCGCGCCCGGCACGGCGGTCAGATACCACGCCGTGCGCAACGAATCGCGCCCCGCGCCGATCATGCCGCCCCATGTGACGACATTCGGGTCGCCCATGCCGAGAAACGACAGCGAAGACTCGATCAGGATCGCGCTCGCGACCATCACCGATGCGGTCACGATCACCGGCGGCAGCGCGTTCGGCAAAATCTCGCCGAAGATGATGCGCGCGTCGGAAAAGCCCTGACTGCGCGCGGCGAGCACGAAGTCCGACGAACGCAGCGTGCGGAATTCGGCGCGCACGATGCGCGCGACCGTCGGCCACGAAGCGACGCCGATGGCCAGCGCGATCACCGTCACGTTCGGACGCCCGATCGCGACGATCACGATCACGAGCAGAAACGACGGCACCGTCTGAAAAAGCTCGGTGACGCGCACGAGAAGATCGTCGATGACGCCGCCGAAGAAGCCGCCGATCGCGCCGACGAGCGTGCCGATGACGAGCCCGATCCCCGCCGCCGACGCACCGATCAGAAGCGATACGCGCGTGCCGTGCGCGATGCCGGCGGCGACATCGCGGCCGAGCGAATCGGTGCCCAGTCGGTACAGCGGGTCGCTGCCGGGCCATTCGAAGGGCGCGGCGACCATATCGAGCGGATCGCCGGGGAAGAAATGCGGCGCACTCAGCGCAAGCGCGATGAACACGGTCAGGAGGACGATGCCGGCGAGCGCGGAAGGATTGCGCAGTAGCGCGCGCCACACGCCGCGCGAGGCGTGGGCATAAGGCGCGCGTTGAGCGCGCCGTGCGCCGAACAGCGCACCGGCAAGCTGGCGCCGCCAAGCCGAGCCGTGGCCGGATGAAGCAAGTTCGGTGGAATCGGAAGCCATGCGTTTCCAGGTTCGATGAGTCAGACGATGCGTGGATCGAGCCACGCCTGCAGCAGATCGACCGTCACGTTGGCGACGATCACGAGCAGTGACGAAAGCAGCAGCACGCCGAGCAGCACGCTGAAATCGCGCGCCATGACGGCATCGAGCGCGAGACGCCCGAGGCCCGGCCAACTGAAGACGGTCTCCGTCACGGCTGCGCCGCCGAGCAGCGTGCCGAAGTGAATGCCGACCATCGTCGTGAGCGGCATCAGCGCGTTGCGCAGCACATGACGCACCGTGACGCGCAGCGGATGCAGTCCCTTCGCGTGCGCGGTACGCACGAAGTCCTGGCGCTTCACTTCGAGCATCGCGGCGCGCGTGAGACGCGCATAGATGGCGACGAAGAAAGTCGCGAGCGTCACCGCTGGCAGCAGCACATGCTTTGCGACATCGGCGGCATACGCGAAGCCGTGCAAGGACGCGCCGACAGTGATATCGCCGCCGCTCGGCAGCCAGCCGAGATGCACCGAGAACAGCACGATGGCGAGCAGGCCGATCCAGAAGCCGGGCGTCGAATACAGCACGAGCGCGAGCACGGACAGCACGCGATCCGGCCACTTGCCCGCCCAATGCGCCATGACCGCGCCGAGCACGATGCCCGCGACGATCGCGAGGGCGAGCGCCGTGCCCATCAGCAGCAAGGTGTTCGGCAACCGCGACAGAATGAGTTGCATAACGGGCGCGTCGTAACGCGGCGAATAGCCGAGACTGCCGTGCGCGAGATGCGACAGATACGCGCCGAGTTGATGCAGCACCGGCTGATCGAGGCCGAACTTCGCGCGCAATGCCTGCAGCGTTTCGGCGGTCGCGGAGCCCGCTTCGCCCGCGAGCACATCGGCGGCGTCGCCGGGCATCAGCTTCAGCAGGAAGAAGTTCAGGACCACGATGGCGAGCATCGTCGGCAGGGCTTGCCATGCGGTGCGCCGCGCGATGGCGGCGAAGCGCGTGCGTCGGTTCATTGTCCGTCCTCAGGCGCTCAGCCACACATCGGCGAGATTGCCTTCCAGCCCCTGCGCCGACACCGTGTGATTGCGCACGCGCCGGTTCGCGAGCGTAACCATGCGCGGCGCGACGAGACTGAGGATCGGCAGCTCGCGATAAACGATCTGCTGAAACTGCTGGTAGAGCGCCACGCGCTTATTCTCATCCGTTTCGATCGACGCCGATTCGAGCAGCGTATCGACTTCCGCATTGCTGTAGTGCGGCGCGTTCGAGAACGGCACGCCGGGCCGGATGTTCTTCGACCAGTAGAGACGCTGCACGCCCACGCTCGGATCGAACAGCGTATTCACGCCGATGCTCGTGAAGTCGAATTGCCGATCCGCATACACGCGCTTGAGAAACGAAGGCAGATCCTGCGAACGCACGGTCACCTCGATACCCACGCGCGCGAGCGCCGACTTCACGTAATCGGCCTGACGTCGGTACATGTCGCCATAGGGCAGAAAATCGTGCGTCAACTGAAAGCGCGGGCCGCCGTTCTTGCTCGGATAACCCGCGGCGTCGAGCAGCTTTTCCGCGTTGGCGATATCGAATGCGTAAGGCGCGAGCTTCGCGTTGTGATACGGCGAGGCGGGCGTGATCGGCGTCGGGGAAATGTCGGCGTAACCGTACGCGATCGTCTTCTGCACGATCTGCGGATTGATCGCATGCGCGATCGCCTGACGCACGCGCACGTCCTTCAGGATCGGATGATCGAGATTGAAGTCGATCTCCGACAGCGGCTCCAGAAAGCGATAACCGCGCGTTTCCACGGCCAGTTGCGGCAATTGCGTGAGACGCGGCAGATCCGAAAGCGGCACGGGATTCTCGCCGCCTAAATCGAGCGCACCGGTTTCGAACGCGGCAGAGCGTGCGGCGGCATCGGGAATCACCTTGAACACGAGCGAATCGATATATGGCTTGCCCGCATCCCAGTAATCCGGATTGCGCTCATAGACGATGCTCGCGCCACGCGTCCACGACTTGAAGCGGAACGGCCCGGTCCCGATGGGCGCATTGTTGTGCGGGTTCGTCAGCGGATCGCCGTTCGCATAGAGATGCTTCGGCACGATCGGCGATTCGCCCGCCGACAATGCCTTCAGCAGATACGGCGCAGGCTTCGACAATTCGATGACCGCGGTGCGCGCATCGGGCGTCGATACGCGCGTCACATTGGCGAAGGTGCTGCGCCCGCGCGGATGGATCGACTTCAACAAGTCGATGGAAAACGCAACATCCGCCGACGTGAACGGCTCGCCGTCGTGCCACTTCACGTTCTGGCGCAGCGTGAACGTGTACTTGAGACCGTCCGGGCTCACGTTCCACGCGGTCGCGAGCTGCGCCTTCGGCTTCAGATCGAAGTCATACGCGAGCAGGCCTTCGAGCACCTTCGAGCTCGCGACGAGCGCGGGCCCCGTCGTCTGGAAGATCGATACGAGCACGGGCGGCTCGGGATTGATCAGCATGTTGAGCGTGCCGCCACGCTTAGGAGCCGCTTCCTGCGCGAAGGCGAGCGAAGACAGGCCGGCGGACGCGAGCGCCGCGCCCGATGAAACCAGAAAATCGCGTCGGTTGAAGCCTGCCATGTGGTGCAATTCCTCTCTGTTCGTTGTTCGGCGGCCGAATGTGACGCGCCGCGGCGATCACGATAAAGCGGCATCGCGCGCGCGTGAACGAACGGTTATGCATATGGAAAGCATGGCGACTCGAAAAGCATGTGACGTCGAATGCAATGCCGAAAGGGATCGACACGTTACGGGTACCGCTCCCCTACCGCGTACCTAATGCGTGTCGAGCACCGCGCCCTCCGGCACCGACAACCCCAGATGACTGCGCAAGGTCTTGCCCTCATATGCGCGACGGAAAATGCCCCGCTGCTGAAGTATCGGCACGACGCCTTCCGTGAAGGCTTCGAGACCATCGGGCAGTACGTCGGGCATCAGATTGAAGCCGTCGGCGGCGCCGTTCCTGAACCAGTGCTCGATGTCATTCGCAACTTGCTCGGGCGTGCCGACGATCACGCGATGTCCGCCGCCGCCCGCCAGCGCACGGATGAGTTCGCGCACCGTGTAGCCATGCGTGCGCGCCTGCGCGAGCGTCGCGTTGAAGAACGTGTGATTGCCATTGCCGCCATTGGGCAACGGCAAGTCGTCGGGCAAACGCTTGTCGAGCGAAAGCGAATCGACGGGAATGCCGAGCGTGCCGGCGATGCGGTTCAGGCTGTACTGCACCGGAATCAGATCGACGAGTTCGTCGCGGCGTCGCAGCGCCTCGCTCTCCGTCGAACCGATGATCGTGGTCAGCCCCGCGAGCACTTTCACCGCGTTCGGGCCGCGCCCGTAACGCGCCGCGCGCGCGTTGAGATCTTCGCGATATCCGCGCGATTCGTCGAACGATTGCGATGCCGAAAACACCGCTTCCGCATGGCGCGCGGCAAGCTCGCGTCCGTCGCCCGATGCACCCGCCTGCACCAGAACCGGATGACCCTGCGCCGAGCGCGGCAGATTCAGCGCGCCGCGCACGCTGAAAAATCGCCCACGATGATCGGCCGGATGCACCTTCTCGAGGTCGACGAAGCGCCCGCTTGATTTGTCCGCCACGAATGCGTCGTCATCCCAGCTATTCCACAGCGTCTTGACGAGCGCCGCGAACTCGTCCGCGCGCGCATAGCGCGTTGCATGGTCGGGGACCGTGTCGTGACCGAAGTTGCGTGCGGAGGGCAGGTCCGCCGTCGTGACGATGTTCCAGCCCGCGCGTCCGCCGCTGATCAGATCGAGCGTCGCGAATCGACGTGCGATGTTATACGGCTCGTTGTAACTCGTCGATGCCGTCGCGATCAGCCCCAGATGAGTGGTCGCGGCCGCAATGCTCGTGAGGAGCATCGTCGGTTCGAGCGCCGTGATGGGGCGCATGTCGAGCTGATCGGAGATCGCGGCGTTATCGGCGAGAAAGATTGCATCGAGACACGCACGTTCGGCCAGTTGCGCCAATCGCACATAGTGGTTCACGTCGAGGAATACGTTCGGATCCGAATCCGGCAGACGCCATGCCGAGGGCACGAATCCGGAATGAAGCGCGTTGATGTTGAGATGCAGTTGGCGCGGGGCATCGCCGCTCATGGAAAGCTCCGGAGAATAAGATAACTCTCCATCTTGTACGGGCGACACGAACGACGCCAAGAACGATTTCAACAAAGCATATGAAGAGCGGCGCTAAACGGATGAGGCGCGTGTAGCGCGATGAAGCGCCCTCGCCTATTTGATGATGCGAGCTGCCACGAGCCGGTCCTTCCAGCTTCGGTCTCGAATGAAGACGCGAGTCGCTCCTCACCTGATCTGCAACACCGCCTGGCGCACATCGATGCGGCGCGGAATCACCTTCGTACGAAAGCCAGATTCGCCGAGTCCTGCTGCGCGCGGATGCCCGAACCGCTTCATGCAGGGGGCAACGAAACGCACCGCCAAGCAATCCTTTGAAGTTTGCAAATCACCGGCGGCATCGATCCATCATTACGTCATGCTACGCATGTCGATTTGATGCTGCTGCTATCGGATAAGGACCCGTTACAGGCACGGCGTGAGCCGTTGGCATTCCGTTCAAAGGTGTCCCGGTCGCGGGTCTGAAACGAATCCAACGCGGTTCGGCATGCGAATGGCGGCAAGCGAATGTGCATCGAGGCGAACGTCGTCGGGAACGATGCCGTTCTGATTCAGGATCCACGCGCTCACTGCATAGACCTCGTCCGCGCTCAGCGATTGCGGCGCGTTGTAGGGCATCGCGCGGCGGATGTAATCGAAGAGTGTCGTCGCGTACGGCCAGTAGCTTCCGACCGTGCGAACCGGCTTCGCGCTCGCAAGCGTGCCGCGCCCGCCGATCAGCCGGTCGCCCAGCACGCCCTCGCCTTTCGCGCCGTGACACGCGGCGCACTTGGCCGCGAAGATCCGCGCGCCGGTCGCCACGTCGCCGCTGCCCGCAGGCAGGCCGTGACCGTCGGGCGCGACATCGATGTTCCACGCAGCGATGTCTGCCGCGCTCACGGGCGTACCGATTGTGCCGATAGCGCCGCGCGCCGTCGCTATATCCGCGGCCCGCTCGGGCCCGTCCCGAAACGGCCCCGAGCAGGCGATTAGACAGAGCGCCGTCAGGCCGACGATCATCGAACCTTCGAAACCGCCGACGCTGAAGCTGCGAAACTCGTCGCATTGTTGCGCGAGTCAGCCGCAAATACCAAGTCGTTCGACATAAGCTCGGAGGCTGGCCTGCTGGCCGACCAGTATGCGAGGTTGAAGGCAATGCCGCTGTCGACACCATCGGACGAGCTTTTCGGCGCTCATACAGCCCTCGTACACGCAATTTTCAAGTTCACTGCCGATTTGGCAGACAGGTCGACGCTTGCTCTTGACCCGGAGGCGACGACCTACTATCTCATGAACACGGTCGTCTTCTCACTGCCAATGTCTGCCGAGCTGGCTGCGATTACGCGCGGACGGGGCGCCGCGGCATTGGCCCACGGTTCGCTCGATGAAGCCGATCGTGGTGCGCTTGGTGTCTACGGTCATCTGCTGCGTGAGAAGATCGCGACGGCGCGTCAAGACCTGGATCGTGCACACCGGACAATCGGCGATTCAGATGGGAAGCAGGCGTTGCAATCGCTGAGTCTGAGCGACTTCGACGCCTTCAGTTCGTTGGTGATCGAACTCGCGTCCGGCAGCGCGGCTAAACAGGTGGACTCGACTGAGTACTTTAACGTGGGCAGCAAGGCCGTCGACGTCGTTTACCTCGCGCATGCGAGGCTTTCTATGCGGTTGCGCGACTTGCTGATTCAACGTAAGGCGGCTAACGCGCGATCCGTCGCCCTCATCGGTACGGTGAGTGCCCTGTCAGTGTCATTCGCGTTGTATCTGTTCGTAGCGTTCTCTCGACGAACGGCAGCCGATGTCAAAGAAATCTCGGATTGCATGCAGCGAATGAGCACAGGCGACCTGCGAGGACAACTTGAGATAAGCGGAATCGATGAGCTTGCGCTGATCCGACGAAGAATGAACGAGTTGTTGAGCGCGCTCAATCGAATCCTGCTGGCGACGAAAGCGAGTGCAGTATCGGTGTTTAGCGGCAGCGAGGAGATTGCCGCCGGTAACGTCGATCTGTCGACTCGAACGGAAGAGCAAGCAGCATCACTACAAGAGACGGCTGCAAGCATGGAGCAGCTCACATCCACAGTGCGACACAACGTGGAGAATGCTCGTCGGGCTGGCACCTTGAGTCGGGAGGCATCGTCAAAGGCCGAAGGCAGCGGCGAGGTAATCGCTCAAGCTGTTGAGGTGATGCGAGACATTGGCAGGCGTTCGGCCGAAATGGCCGAGATTATCGGCACGATAGAAGGCATCGCTTTCCAGACCAACATTCTCGCCTTGAATGCAGCCGTCGAAGCTGCACGGGCGGGCGAGCACGGCAGAGGCTTCGCAGTCGTCGCAACTGAGGTCCGCATGCTCGCGCAGCGCAGTGCTGTGGCCGCCAAGGACGTCAAAGAAATGATCGAACGCTCGGGGGCGAGCGTTGCGGGTGGAACTCGACTGTTCTCATCGGCGCATCAAGCGGTCGCGAACGTTATATCGTCGATCAATGGTGTCGACACGATCGTGAACGAGATCGCGGGAGCTTCGGTTCAACAGGGGGCGGGTATTGAGCAAATCAACATCGCGATCACGCAGCTTGATCACGCAACTCAACAGAATGCCGCACTTGTCGAACAATCGGCGGCTGCTAGCGCCTCGTTGAAGGAACAGGCCTTGCAAATGGAGAAGCTTGTTTCGACGTTCAGTTTCGACAATTAGTGCTACGCGGGTGGACTCCTTTGACTTTCGACGCGCCGCTCGCCTGCGCCCCCCCCGATGGCGAATACGAGAATTCCTCTCCGCTTCGTGGCGTAGCGCGCATGGACTTCAGGATCAAGAGCGCTGCGCCCTCGTGCCCAACCTGGCCGTGAGCTGTCGGCTTGCGTAGCGATGGCGTAGGTTGGCGCATTCCCAGTTCGATCGCGAGGGTGGCTGTCCGAAGCGGAAGCGCTCATAGCTATCAGCGGCAGGAAGACAGAGACGATCGCCGTTTCGGTGAGTTTCTTACATCAAGTGGCGCCTGCACGCAGTGGCTGCTGTCAATTCGATGATTGCGCGAACGGATTGATAGGGCGCACGCTGCCCCTATCTTTTACGTGCTCCAACATTTGTACCTTCGCCCAGTTCGTTACCATGGCCTCCAATCCACGCACGACATCCGCTTCCATTGCGCGCAATCCCGCGTCTCCTCTGAAACTTGTACTGAACGCGGCGTGCCATCGATATTGGAAATAACCGGAGACCTGCTGAACGCGCTCAAGCGAGCTCGAATCCGTGAACATGACGGAATGGGGGGAGAAGACATCGTAGAAGATGACGTTCGGTTGGTCAGTTTTCACTGCGACGCTCGGCTCTTCGCTAACCAGCAGCGACGCGGTGAGCTGTATCGAGCCCTTCATGCCTTTCGGCGTTTTGAAGACCCAAATCCGCTTAGGCAAGCGCTGTGAGAGCTCGACGATCTTTGGGCTACTCGAGCCAATCAAACCGACCGAACCGGCCTTGATATTCTGTTCGAAACTCTGCGCGTGGTAGAAAATGTCCATTAGCTAGTCGTGACCTCAATTTTCTTGTAATGCCTTGCGATCCCGCTATGGTATCAATTCCTTCTTCCAACGTCGGAGAAAGGTCCGATTGATCAGGCTCGTCCGAAGTGCCGCTCCGCTCGCCCTCTAAAATTCCACTGAGGCATCGCTTGTGAGATCAGGGAATTGCTCGCACAGGACGGGCATCGAAAATGCTCATCCGTGGCCGCGCGCGAGCCAGATACGCCGGCGCGGGAGTCTGTCCTTCTGTCGGAATTCGACGCGGATTGGGAAGCGCTGAGACGGATTGCGCTGCGAGCATGAGCGCGTCCGAATTTCTTCGAACTGTCAACGTCGCGGGGCCGCGCTCAATCGTGTGCAACGCGGCGAGCTGTTCGCCGTGATGCCCGTGCCTCGCGCGCGCCCACGCGGATGCCCTTGCTATAGCCGCATCCGCAGTACCTGTCTTGCAGCGATGGATTTCGCCGACTAGCGACTAGAGAACACTAAAGTTAATTAAAGACTTGCCGCAAACCGCTCCTGTTGAGCCTGTCATGCCGCATCGACAGCGCACGAAAACCAGCGCCGAATGAACGCGATAAAAACCAAACACCGAGGGGCGAATGTCAAACGCATCTGGCAAGACAAGGCCGCTATGACTAGCCACGATCACTATTTTTGTCGTGACGGGCTGCGCAATACCGGCGGGCTTCAACGAAGCGCTTGTCGACCGGTGCACGCACGAACCGCTCCGGGAACGGAGGCATCTCTTGGTCGCCCATGGTGTAGTTCTTCTGCTTGCGGGTGAAGCGTGCCTCGAACGCCATGAACGCATTCGGATCAAACAGTGGCGTCGCGCTCTCGCCCACGATGCCGGTCGCGTCGACCTTGTCGTTCGTGCAAAGGCAGTTCTTATTCTGGAAGCAACGCTTGTAAAGATCGCAATTGACGTCGCGGCGTTAGCCTGCTATGCGACTGAGCTGATGTAACTGATTTCGCGTGCCGCGGGCGTCAGCACACGGACCGGGGCACCGGCCATCCAGGCCCGAATGTTTTCGACCGATTCGCCGTAGTAGACGCGATAAGACGAGTCGGTTACATAACCGATATGCGATGTCGCGATCACGTTCTCCATCGATCGGAACGGATGATCCGCAGGCAACGGCTCCTGATCGAAGACATCGAGCGCGGCGCATGCGATTCGCTTTTCAGCCAGCGCATCGATAAGCGCTCGCTCATTGACGATCGGTCCGCGTGCCGTGTTCACCAGCAGCGCGTGCGGTTGCATCATCGTGAGCTCCCTCTCGCCGATCAGATCGCGCGTGCGTTCCGATAGCCGCACGTGAATCGAAACGATATCGCTCGATGCGAGCAACTCGTCCTTCGACACATGGAGCGCGCCGAACTTCGCGGCGGACTCGCGCGTCATGTTTTGGCTCCATGCGATGGTGCGCATTCCAAACGCCTGGGCGACGCGTGCAGTCGCGCCGCCGGTATAGCCGAGCCCGATGAGTCCGATGGTTTTGCCATGCAGATCGCCGCCCACCGATACCTGCCAGCCTCCCTTTCTGAACGATGCGACTTCACTCGGGATGTGTCGCGTCGCGGCGAGAATAAGCGCCCAGGCGAGTTCCGCCGCGGCAGTCGGCGACGATGCGGTCCCGCATACGGTAATGCCGAATTCATCGGCCGCTTCGATATCGATGGCTGCGTTCCACGGCCCCGTGCTTGCCAGCAGCTTCAGATTCGGCAAACGCGAAAGCACGCTGCGCGTGAACCATGTGCGTTCGCGCATCACGCAAAGGATGTTGAAGGGTTGCAGACGTTCGACCAGTTCGTTCTCGTCGCGGATGTGTTCCGTGAAAACGGTCATGTCGGCGTGCTCGCGCAAGCTGCTCCAGTCCCCGAAACGAAGCGCGGTGTTCTGGAAATCATCGAGAATGGCAAGGTTATGCATAGGGTTCACTCCGTGCCTGTCGTCAGTGCGGCTCGTGCCTGCGTTTCAGTATGACGTCTGAAGCCGAGCAGCATCACGAGAATGCCCGCCACGAGTATTGCCGTCATCACGTAAAGTCCGCTGACGAGCGTTCCCGTCGCGGTTTTCAGCCATCCGATGACGAACGGACTGCAAAAGCCGCTGAGCAAGCCGATGCAATTGACGAAAGCGATGCTCGTCGCCGCTGCCGGCGAACCGTTCAGATAGTCCGCCGCGAGCGACCATATGAGCACGTTGGTCGCGAAGATGCCGACGCACGCCACCGTCAGCAGCGCAACGGTCAATGCAGGCGAGTTGGTCGGATGCGAGACGAGCAACAACGCGATAGCGCCGACGAAACCCGCGATCGCAGCATGCCAGCGGCGTTCGAGCATGCGATCCGAGCTTCGGCTGATCGTGACCATGCCGATTGCGCCCATGCCGTACGGTATGACGGAAAGCCATCCGAGCAGCGACAGATTCGTGATGCCCGAGTCTTTCATGACGGTCGGAAGCCAGAACGTCACCGAGTAGGTTCCGCAGACGAAAGCGAAATCGATGAACGCGAGCATATAGACCTTCGGATCCGCAAGCGCCTCGGCGAGCTTCGCATGACCGTGTTGCCCGGCCCGGCGCTTTCGTTCCGTCTCGACATCGAAGCCCTGACGAAGTACGCCCTTCTCCGCTTCGGTCAGCCATCCGGCTTTGTCGATGTTGTCGTCCAGCAGGAGCAGCGTGATCAGACCGAGCACGACCGCCGGCAATGCCTCGACGATATAGAGCCATTGCCATCCGGCGAGATTGGCGACGTGCGCGAGACTCGTCATCGCCCATCCCGATACCGGACCGCCGACAAGGCCCGCCACCGGAAACCCGACCATGAAGCAGGCGATGATCACACCGCGCCTTCTTTCCGGAAACCATGAGCTCAGGTAGAAGATCACGCCGGGAAAGAAGCCCGCTTCGAACACACCCAGCAGCAAGCGGACGATATAAAACTGCGTGACGTTGGTGACGAACGCGGAGCAGGCCCCGACGATTCCCCAGCAGATCATGATGCGCGCGATGGTCTTCTTCGCGCCCATGCGTCTGAGCAGCATCGCGCTCGGCACTTCCAGCAAGCAGTACGAGAGAAAGAAGATGCCGGCGCCCAGGCCATAGACGCTGTCGCTGAAGCCGAGCGCGTCCTGCATCTGCAGCTTCGCAAAGCCGACATTGATGCGATCCAGAAACGCCACGACATAACACACGAACAGCAAGGGCACGATGCGCAGCGTGACGCGCCAGTAGAGCGCTCGCTCATCCGCGCTTGCGGTCGAGGGAATGTGCGCAGACTCGGCTGACGCCGGATCGGAATCAAGAACGGACGGGTTCACTCGCGCTCTCCATGATTTACGGCGTGGGCCGGGATTGCAGCAGTCGAGCCAGTCTAAGAAACATCGATGCGCGACGATAGTGAAAAGATCAGATCAGGTGAGATGCGCGGGTTATATCGGTGATAACCAGTAAGCGGCGATGTTCGCGGCATGTGCAATCGGTTGCGTGGCGGCCTCATCTCTGAGACGATTTGCCAACTCGCCAATGCGCGCACATCGATCAGGAGACCGACTTGAAAAGCCGTCCACAGAACGACATGCAGTGCAATTTCGTCCTGATTCACGGCGCCTGGCATGGCGGCTGGGTCTGGCGCTTCGTAGCGGATGAACTGATCGCGCGTGGACATCGCGTCGTCGCGCCGACCATGACCGGCCTCGGCGAGCGCCATCATCTGATCGCATCGGTCACGTCGCTCGATGTGAGCATCGAAGATGTCGTCAACGTCATCGAGGCGGAGGAATTGAACGACGTCGTGCTCGTCGGTCATAGTTATGGCGGACTCGTCGCGTCAGGCGTCGCCGATCGTATCGCGCACACGCTGCGCACGATCGTCTTCCTCGACAGCCTGCTCGCGCAAAGCGGCCAGTCCGCGTTCGATGTGCTGCCCGCGAGCGTCGTCGATGAGCGCATGGCATCGGTCGGGGCAAGCGGCCAGGCAATCGCGATGCCCGTCAACGGACTGAATGGCACCGGCATTCCGGACGATCATCCGCTTGCCGAATGGGTCAGCCGGCGGCTGACGCCGCATCCGCTCGCGACCTACACCACGCCGCTCCAGCTCGAATCGCCGCTCGGCAATGGGCTGCCGTGCACCTACGTGCATTGCGCGAATCCTTCATACGACACGCTCGCGCCCGTGCGCGAGCATGTCCGGTCGCAATGCCCGGACTGGGGCTGGGAGAGCATCGACACCGGCCACGACGCGATGGTGCTCGCGCCCGAGCTGCTCGCCGATCTGCTCGAACGGCTTGCGGCGGCATCTCGGGGCGCTGACTGAAGTCACGCGGCGACGGCCTCGCGATCGCCAAAGGTCGCGGGCAGTCCTGCGCGGGCGATCGCGCCCGTGAACGGCTCGCCCGGCAGCCACGCGGCGATCGTCTCGCGAATCGCCAGCAGCTTGCCGATCTCGATGCCCGTGCGCAAACCCTGCGCTTCGAGCATGAACACGGTGTCCTCGGTATTGATATTGCCCGTCGCGTTGGGCGCGAAGGGACAGCCGCCGAGCCCGCCGAGCGATGCATCGAATGCGCGCACGCCTGCATCGAGCGCGGCCATCACGTTGGCGAGTCCCAGACCGCGCGTATCGTGAAAATGACAGGCGACGGGCACCGGTCCCGCAAGCGCCACGACCTGGCGCATGAGCGCGCGCACCTGCGCGGGATTCGCGTAGCCGACCGTATCGGCGATCGTGATCTCCTCCGCGCCCGCTTCGATGAGCGTTTCGACGAGTCCGAGCACCGTGCGTTCATCGACCTTGCCCGCGATCGTGCAGCCGAACGCGGTCGCCACGCCTGCGCCGAGCACGACATCGCGATCGAGTTCGTCGCGCGCTGCCGCGATGCGTTCGAAGTCCTGCACCGATTCCGCCGTGCTGCGCCGCACGTTCTTCAGGTTGTGCTCGTTGCTCGCGGACAGCACGTAGTGCACCTTGCCCAGCCCCACGTCGAATGCGCGTTGCGCGCCCTTCAGATTCGGCACCAGCGCCGCCGCGTGAAGACCATCGATCGCGAGCGCGCCGGTCGCGACCTCGAACGCGTCCGCGAACTGCGGCACGATTTTCGGCGGCACGAACGACGTCACTTCGATATCGATCACGCCCGCATCGACCATGCGCGCGCACCAGTCGAGCTTCTGCCCGCTCGCGAGAATCGTGTGCACCATCTGCAAGCCATCGCGCAAGCCGACTTCGCGAATCTGCACGTCTCTTTCGTTCATGTCTGCTCCGGTTCAGATCGTCGCGTCCGCGACCGCATCGCTGCCTTCATCCTTTTGTCCTGCCCCGATCGGCGCCGCCGACGTCGACGGCGCAAGCACCACTGCCGCAATCGCGCCGATCACCATCAGCAGCGCGATCGCGCCGAGTCCGCCCGCCATGCTGTTCGTCATGGTCTTGATCGAGCCGATGATCATCGGGCTGACGAAGCCGCCGAGCAGGCCGACGCAATTGATCACCGCGACGCCGCCCGCCGCGCCGCTGCCGCGAATGTAATCGGTCGAGATCGCCCAGATCAGCGGATTGGGCGCGAGGATGCCCGCCGTCGCCACCGACAATGCCGCGAGCGACAGCGCGAGGTTGCCCGTCGTGAACGCCGCGACGACGAGACCGGCCGCGCCGAACACCATCGCGATCGCGCAGTGCCAGCGCCGCTCCATCGTGCGATCCGAATGACGGTTCAGCATGATGAGCGCGATCCAGCTCACGAAGTACGGGATCGCCGAATAGCAGCCGATCTGCAACGCGCTCGACACGCCCGCGCTCTTGATGAGCGTCGGCAGCCAGAAGCCGATCGCGAACACGCCGGCGATCTGCGTGAACCACACGAAGCCCATCACGTAGACGCGAAAATCCTTCAGCGCGCGGCCGAACGTATGCTCCGCGTGCTTCGTCGAGACGCTCGAACTCTTGCGGATGTCGTCGAGCACGATCGCCTTTTCGCTCTCGGTGAGCCACTTCGCCTGCTGCGGGCCGTCGTCGAGAAAAAAGAATGCGATCACACCGAGCACGCTCGCGGGCAGACCCTGCACGATGAACATCCATTGCCAGCCGTGCAGCCCGCCATAGCCGTTGAAATACGTCATCAGCGCGCCCGACAGCGGCCCGCCGAACAGGCCCGCGATGCCCGTCGCGCAGGTGAAGATGGCGATCACCTTCGCGCGCCGCTCGACCGGATACCAGCGCGTGAGATAGAAGATCACGCCCGGATAAAGCCCCGCCTCCGCGAGTCCGAGAAAGAAGCGCACGGTGTAGAGATGCGATGGCAGCGTGACGAACGCCGTGCCCGCCGCGATCAAACCCCACAGGATCATGATGCGCGAGAACGTGCGCTTCACGCCGATGCGCGCGAGCAGCAGATTGCTGGGCACTTCCATCAGCACGTAGCCGAGAAAGAAGATGCCCGCGCCGATGCTGTAAGTGAGATCGCTGAAGCCCACGTCTTGCTTCATGTCGAGCTGCGCAATGCCGATGTTGATGCGATCGAGAAACGCGAACACATAGCACAGGAACAGGAACGGGATGAGCCTGCGCGTGATCTTGCCGTAGGTCGCTTCGGCCCTGGGCCTGTCGAAGCTGCCGATGTCGGGTGTCATGTCTGTCTCCTCCGGTGAATCCGGTTTTCGGGTCGGCCTTGGTTCTGGATTGGTCTAGCGGCCTATGAATCGCGGTGAGCGCTTCTCGTTGTAGGCGCTGATGCCTTCGAGGCGATCCTCGGTCGGAATCAGCCGGTTGTATGCTTCGATTTCCAGATAGAGCCCGGTGCGCAGATCGCCCTGCATGCCGAGATCGATCGCCTTCTTAGCCTGCGCGACCGAAAGCGGCGCGCTCGTGCAGATGTCGCGCGCGGCGTCGATGGCGTCGGCGAGCACGCGCCCCGGCTCGCACAGCCGGTTGACGACGCCCCAAGCGAGCGCCTCCTGCGCCGTGAACTTGCCGCCGCGCAGAATCAGTTCCTTCGCCCGCCGCACGCCGATCGCGCGCGGCAGTTGCTGCGTGCCGCCGCCGCCCGGCATGATGCCGCGTTTCACTTCGGTGAAGCCGAATGTCGCGTGGCTGACGGCGTAGGCGAAATCGCAGGCGAGCAGCAGTTCGAGTCCGCCCGCGACCGCCGCGCCGTTGGCCGCGCAGATGACCGGCACCGGGCAATAGGTGAGCGCGCGGTTCATGCGCTCGAACAGATAGTGCTGCACGCCGAACTGCTCGTCGGTCATGCCTTCGCGCTGCTTGAGGTCCGCGCCGCCGCAGAATGCGCGCTCGCCCGCGCCCGTCAGGATCACGCAGCGATACAACGCGGGGTTCGCTTCGAGCGCGCCGAATACGCGGATGATCTCCTCGCCCATTGTCGTGCTGATCGCGTTCGAGACTTCCGGACGGTTCAGCTTGACGATGAGAATCTGTTCGTCGATTTCTTCGAGCGTCAGCGTGTCGAGCGCGCCGATCAGTTGCGATGCAAGTTTCACGATGTCTCCAGTGTTTTCTTCGCCAGCAGATGATTGTGTTCGCCGAGCTTCGGCGTAACGCCGGTGCGTGCGGGCCGTGCGCCGCCGAACGAAATCGGCACGCCGACGACCGTCGCCGCGCCGTCGTCGGTGGTGCGCAGCAGATCGAGCGCTTTGGTCTGCTCGTGCTCGACGACCTGATCGACGGTCTGAATCGGTCCGCACGGAATGCCGGCCTGATCGAGCGCATCGAGCCAGTGCGCGGTGCCCCGCTTGCGGAACTCGACGTGCAGCAAGTCGATCAGCGCGACGCGGTTGCTCACGCGCGCGCCGTTCGTGACGAAGCGCGCGTCGTCGGCGAGCGCGGCGATATCGAGCACGCCGCAAAGGCGGCGGAACAGGCGGTCGTTGCCCGCGGCGACCATGATGGTGCCGTCCGCGCATTCGAAGGCCTGATGCGGCACGATCGCGGCCGTCCCCGATCCCCAGCGCCCCGGCAGCACGCCCGAAGCCAGATAGTCGGCGATCTGGATGCCCGCCCAGCTGATCGCGGTCTCGTACAGCGACACGGACACGATCTCGCCCGCGCCCGTCGCCCGGCGTCTGAAGAGCGCGGCGAGCACGCCGATCGCAGCCCATAGTCCCGTGCCCATGTCGTTCACCGACACCGGAATGCGCGACAGCGGCTCGCCCGGCTGGCCGAGAAAGCTCATGAGACCCGAGAGCGCCTGCACGAGCGGATCGTAGCCGGGTTTGTCGCGCAGCGGTCCCGCCGCGCCGAACGCGCCGAGATTGCAGTAGACGAGCGACGGCTTCATGCGCAGCATCGCGTCGCCGCCGAGACCGTATTTCTCCGTGCCGCCCGCCTTCAGGTTCTGCAGCACGACATCGGCGCGGCGCGCGATCAGTTCGCGCAACGCCTGCGCTTCGTCCGGATTCGACAGCGACATCGCGATGCTCTGCTTGCCGTGATTCACCGCATGAAACAGCGCGGCCGCTCCATCGACGAAAGGCGGGCCCCAGTCGCGCGCGTAGTCGCCGTGTTCCGCGCTTTCGATCTTGATGACGTCCGCGCCGAGCGACCCGAGAATCATGCCCGCATACGGCGCGGCGAGACTGTGGCCGATCTCGATCACGCACACGCCCGCGAGCGGCGGAGGCTGGTTCATGGCTTCGTTCGCGCTCATTCGGCGGTGACTTCCAGCGGTGCGTCGACGGTTTCCTGCGTGCGGCCGTAGCGTTGCGCCGCCGCATCCGCGCTGATGTAGCCATCGGCGATATCGGCATCGACGCGCATCTGTTCGCGTTCGCGCGGATCGCCATAGCCGCCGCTGCCCGCGGGCTGAACCGTCACGCGGTCGCCGCGATACACGACCGTCTGCCCGCCCTTCGCCGCGACCTCGTGCTCGCTGCCGTCCGCGCGTTCGACGACGCATTGGAAGCGCGTCCCGGGCTGCCCGCCGAAGTGGCCTTCGGGCGCGGAACGTCCGCGCTCGCCCGACACGGTGAACGTGGCTTCGTCGTATTCGACGCGATACACGCGCCGCGATGTCAGCCCGCCGCGTTGGCGGCCCGCGCCGCCGCTGTCGGTGACGAGCGACCATTCCTCGACCATCAGCGGCGAAGTCGCTTCGATCATCTCGATCGACTGACTGCCCGCGTTGCCCACGTAGACGCGCACGCCGCTCACGCCGTCCTTCTGCGCCCGCGCGCCCATGCCGCCCGCGTGAACGTCGTGCATGGTGACGAATTCCTGGCCGGTGCGGGCGATGCGCGCCGCATCGGTATCGCGTCCGCTGAAAATGCCCGCGCACGACGCGCAGTTGCTTTGCCCGGTGATGCGCTCCGGCACCGCAGGCGCGAGCGCCTTGAGCAACAGATCGATCACGCGCGGCGACGTCTCCGTATTGCCCGACACCACCGATGCCGGATATCGGCAGTTCAGCACGCTGCCCTCCGGCGCGATGATCGTCACCGGCCGATAGCAGCCCTGGTTCGTCGGAATGCCCGGATCGGTCAACGCCTTCACGGTGAACCAGGTGCTGTTGCACGTCACCGACAGCGGGCAGTTGATGCCGCCGCGCGCCTGCGGCCCGGTGCCGGTGTAGTCGAAGGTGATGTGATCGGCCGTCTTCGTGATCTTCACCTTGAGCAGCGGACGCTCCTGTTTCCAGCCCGGCGCCTCGATCGGATCGAGATATTCCTGCGCTTCGTACACGCCATCCGGAATCCGCGCGATCTCCGCGCGAATCAGCTTCTCCGAGTGATCGAGGCTCTGGCTCATCACGTCGCGCAGCGCATCGGCGCCGTACTTCGCGACCAGTTCGCCGATGCGCCGATCGCCGACGAACGTGCCCGCGTATTGCGCCTGAATGTCGAGCAGCAGTTCATGCGCGTTGCGGCTGTTCCGCGTGAGCAGGTTGAGCATGTCCTGCACCGGCTCGTCGTTGCGATACAGAAACACCGGCGGAATGCGGATGCCTTCGGCAAACACGTCCCATGTCGTGACGGTATAGCTGCCCGGCGACTGTCCGCCGATGTCCGTCCAGTGGCCGCGCGTCATCACGAAGGCGACGATCTTGCCGCCCGCGAACACCGGCCGCGTGAACTGCACGTCCGGCTGATGATTGCCGCCGCCCACATAGGCGTCATTGCTGACGATGACGTCGCCGGGGCGCAGGTTGTCGCGCCCGACCGCTTCGACCGACACGCGCGTCGAGATGACGGCCGAGCCGAGCATCGTCGGGATGTCGTTGCCTTGCGCGACGAGCTGCATGTCGGCGTCGAAAATGGCGGCCGACGAATCGCCGCTCGCGTGCATGAGCGGGCTGCCGGCGGTGCGCATCATCGCGATCTTCATTTCACGGGCGATCGCGAAGAGACTGCTGCGGATGATTTCGTAAGTGACGATGTCCATGAATTCAGGCTGCCAGTTCGATGACGAGATTGAGATCGGGATCGACGCGCGCGACATGCGACGCCTTCAGCACCGCGCAACTGCTGTGCTCTTCGATGACCGCCGGCCCGACGATCGTCGCGCCAACCGGAATCTGCGTGCGCGCGAACACCGGCAGCGTGCGCGCGTGGCCGTCGAAATACACGTCGCGAGTGCGCACCGGCTGCGGCAGCGCGCCGCCATCGGCGCTCGCGACCGAGCCGCGCCAGCCGGTAGTCGTCACGAGTTGCAGACGTACGTTGGCGACCACCACGGGCTTGTCCTTGCTGATGAAGTTCCATTGCCGCAGATGCGCGTCCTCGAAGGCCTGCGCGAGCGCCGCGCGGATACCCAGCGCATCGGCCTGCACTTCGACAGTGATCACGTCGGGCTGGCCCGCATAGCGGCAATCGGCGAGACGCACGACCTTCACGCCCCGTGCTTCGACGCCGTGACGCTGTAGCTCGTCCATGCCTTGCGCGGCCAGTTCGTCGAGCGCGGCGTGCAGGGTCGCGTCGTCGATCATCGCGAGATCGCTTTCCAGCGGACGCTGATAGTCGTATTGCTGGTCCGCGACCGTCATGCCGAACGCGCTGAAAAGACCCGGCAGCGGCGGAATCACCACGCGCCGGATGCCCATTTCGTGCGCGAGATCGACCGCGTGCACCGGCCCCGCGCCGCCGTAGCAGATATAGGAGAACTCGCGAGGATCGTAGCCGCGCTCGACCGTCATGATGCGGATGGCCTGCGCCATCAATGCGTTCGCGACCGAGCGCACGACCTGCGCGGCTTCGGGCACGGAGACGCCCAGTGGTTTCGCGACGACTTCGTCGACGACGCGCCATGCCGCCTGCGCATCGAGCTTGAATTCGCCGCCGAGGAAACTGTCCGGATCGATATAGCCAAGCACCAGATTGCAGTCCGTGACGGTCGGACGCGTGCCGCCACGCCCGTAGCATGCCGGTCCGGGATCGGCGCCCGCGCTCTCCGGTCCGATGCGCACGCCGCCGCCCGCGTCGATCCACACGATCGAGCCGCCGCCCGCGCCGACCGAATCGATGTCGATGCTGGGCGACCGCACGGTGTAGGTATGCAGCAGACTCTTGTTGCGCAGTTCGGGGCGCGAGTCGCGGATCAGAGAGACGTCGAAGGTCGTGCCGCCCATGTCGCCGAGAATCGCGTTCTTCAGTTCGCTCTTCTCGCAGTTGCGGATCGCCGCCGAGACGCCGCCCGCCGGTCCGGATTCGAGCAGCACGATCGGTTTGTCCGCGACCATCGCCGGACTCGCGAGTCCGCCGTTCGACTGCATGAAGAGGAACTTGCCCGCGAAGCCGTGTTGCGCCAGCGCGCTGATGAGCCGGCCGATGTAGCGCCCGCAGACCGGGCCGAGCATCGCGTTGATGACCGTCGAGCTCGCGCGCTCGTATTCCATCGATTCGGGATTCACTTCGTGCGATGCGCACACGAAGCGCTCCGGCAACAGGCGGCGCAGCGTATCGACGGCTTCGCGCTCATGCCGCGGATTGACGTGCGCATGCAGAAAGCACACGGCGACGGCCTCGATATCCGACGCGCGGATCTGTTCGGCGAGCGCTTCGAGCTGCGCGTGATCGAGCGGCGTGGCGACGCTGCCGTCATGGCGCAGGCGCTCGTTCACTTCGAGCCGCCAGCGGCGCTCGACGAGCGGACGCGGATTGTCGAACAGCAGATCGTAGAGATCGGCGCGGTCGTGACGCGACACGCGCCTGAGCTCGAGGATGTCGCGAAAGCCGCGCGTGGTGACGAGCGCGGTCTTGGCTCCGGTGCCTTCGACGACCATGTTGGTCGCCATCGTCGTGCCGTGGCCGATGAACGACACGTCGGCGCTGTCGGTGCCCGACAGTTCGAGAATCTTGCGAAAGCCTTCAATCGTGCCGATGACGCGATCCTTCGGCGTCGTCGGCACCTTGGTCGACCAGATGCGCCCTTCTTCGTCGTCCACCATCACGACATCGGTGAAGGTGCCGCCGACATCGAGTCCGATTCTTTTCAATTTGCCACTCTCCTGTGGATGCGTGATTTCTGGTTCGCTTGCCGAGGCCGCGTGTGTTCCGGCATGATCGAGCCGCGCCGCTGAGCGCGCGGACCGTGACGAACATCGACCGAGCCAGTTTAAAGAGGCATCGGCGCGGCCAGATAATGAAACCTTCCGATCAGGTGAGACGCTGGAGTTATATCGGTGATAACCAGTATCGATGCGATATTGAGGCGGCTGCGCGGCAATCACGTCGCGCTTTTGATCGCGCTCGACGACCACGGCTCGCTGCGCAAGGCGGCGCAGCAGGTGTCGCTCTCGCAGCCCGCGACGACCAAGTCGCTGCGCGAAATCGAGGCGATGTTCGGCACGGAACTCTTCGCGCGCTCGCCGCGCGGCATCGTGCCGAACGAACTCGGGCGCTGCGTGATCCGTCATGCGCGCGCCGTGCGCTCCGAGATCGGCGCGCTGCGCGACGAGCTTGCGGCCATCATGCGCGGCGGCGGCGGCATGCTCGCCATCGGCGCCGTGATGGGCTCGATGCCCGAGTGGCTCGCGCCCATCCTGCGCGCATTGCGGCAAGTGCAACCGGACGTGTCCGTCGAGGTCTGGGAGGACAACAGCGCGCGCCTCCTATCGATGCTCGATCAGCGTCTGCTCGATCTCGTCATCGGGCGGCCGAGCATCAGCGTCCATCCGGAAGCTTACGATTTCATTCCGCTCGAAGTGGAGGAAGTGTGTCTGGTGGTGGACGGCGCCGATCCGCTGGCGAGCGTGCAGCGCCTGACGCTCGAAGCGCTCGCGGACAATCCGTGGATCGTGCCGCAAGCCGCGCTGCCGATGCGCTCGCTGCTCGAACAGCTTTTCGACGACGCCGACGTGCCCTTCCCGCGTTACGCCATCGAGACGTCTTCGACATTCGCGACGCTGTCGTTGCTGCGAGCCAGCGCGGGGACCGTCGCGCTCATGCCGCTGAAAGTCGCGCAGTACTTTCAGGCGCACGGAATGATGGCGGTGCTGCCGATCCGGATAGAACGACGGGGCGCGCCATACGGCATCGCGACACGTCGCGGCGCCACGCCGACGGCGCCGGTACAGAGGTTCATCGAGCTATGCAAGGAGAAGCGGGACGAGCAGCTTCGTCGCAGCGACATTTGACGATGCCCCCCCGACCGCCGATTCAATGCGACGAAACAAAGAATGACGGCCCCGCCTCCGGCACCGCGAAATGCCGCTTCATCCTTCGCAATTCTTCGGAAGGTGTGCCACCGAAGAGCCGCTTGAACTCGCGGCTGAACTGCGACGCGCTCTCATAGCCGACGCATGCGCTCGCCGCTGCGGCGGTCATGCCGTGCCGCGCCATCAATAGCCTCGCCTGATGCAGTCGCGTCGACTTGATGTACTGCAGCGGAGACGTCTTCGTGGCCGCCTTGAAGTGCACATGAAACGACGGCACGCTCATCGCCGCTTCCCTTGCGAGCGATTCGACCGTCAGCGCCTCGGCATAGCTCGAATGAATCTTGCGCAGCACTCTGGAAATGCGCCCGAAGGTTCCATCCAGGTCGAGCGCCGCACGCATCGAAGCGCCCTGTTCGCCGATGAACACGCGAAAGTAAATCTCCCGCACCAGCGTCGGTCCCAAAAGCGCGGCTTCGAGCGGGTCGCGCATAGCGTCGAGGAACCGCAAGATGGTTTCGCCGAGCGCCAGATCGAGCCTCGTCGTGACCATGCCGCCCGGCTCGCCCGGCACCACGCCGTTGCGCTCGTCGATTTGCAGCAGTACATCGGCGGCAAGCACCGGATCGAGACGCACGTACACCGCGAGCAACGGTTCGTCGGCGGTGGCGTCGGTCTCCATCGAGAACGGCAGCGGCAAGGCGACGGCCAGATAGTGCTGCGCGTCGTAGACATAGACCTTGCTGCCGAGATAACCGCGCTTGCGGCCTTGCGCGATCACGACGATGCCCGGCTCGTACAGCACCGGCGTGCGCGTCAGCGGGCGGTTCGATCGCAGCAGGCGAATGTCCGGCATCGGCGTCGCGTTGTAGCCTTCGTTCGGCGCCAGTTCCAGGAGCCGGCTCACCATCGAAGCGTGCACCCGCGCCAGTGCTGCGGCTTCGGTTTCCATCGTCGGCAATCCGGGAGAGCAATGCGTTTTCATGCTTCGAGTTCGATAAAGGCGTGTTCATAGAATCGGGCAAGCTTCGCAGACGATCACGCGTTCTCGTCACGTTGCGACATCCCTAACATTCGATCATGCATCCGCATCCGTGAATCACGATGCGCCGATGCGCTGGGAAGCCTCACTTACTTCGGAGAAAAACATGATCGATGTACTCAATCCCGCCGACGGCACGCTCGTCGGGCAAGTCGAACATCAATCGGAAGCGCAGGTGCGCGCGGCCATCGATCGCACATGCGCGGCCTTTCCGGCGTGGTCGCGCACCCTGGCACGCGAACGAAGCGAACTGCTGCGCAAATGGTTCGATCTCGTCAGCGCCGACAAGACCGCATTCGCCGAACTGCTTTGCCGCGAAAACGGCAAGTGCCTGTCGGAAGCGTTCGGCGAAATCGAGTATGGGCTGGGCTTCGTCGAATGGTACGCGGAGGAGGCGAAACGCGTGTACGGCGATACGATCCCCGCGCACGCGAAAGACGCCGCGGTGATCGTCACGAAAGAGCCTGTCGGTCCGGTCGCGTCGATCACGCCGTGGAATTTCCCGTTCATGATGATCACGCGCAAGGTGGCGACCGCGCTCGCGGCGGGTTGCACGATCCTCCTGAAGCCTGCCGAGGAAACTCCGCTGACCGCGTACAAGCTGCTCGAATACGCGCGCCGCGCAGGCATTCCGGAAGGCGTGTTCGAGATGGTGACCGGCGACCCGGCGCAGATCGGCAAGCTGATCACCGATGATCCGCGTATCCGGAAGATCTCGTTCACGGGTTCGACCGCGGTCGGCAAGTTGCTCGCCGCGCAGTGCGCCGGCACGTTGAAGAAGATGACGATGGAACTGGGCGGCAACGCGCCGTTCGTCGTCTTCGACGATGCCGATCTCGACGAAGCCGCTCGAGCGCTCGTGTCCGCCAAACTGCGCAACAGCGGGCAGGTCTGCATCTCGCCGAACCGCGTGTATGTTCAGGCGGGCGTGCACGACGCCTTCGTTCAGCGCGTCAAGGCGCTCGTCGAAACGATTCCGGTCGATCAAGGGCTGCAGGAACAGTTCGTCGTCGGTCCGCTGATCAATCGCGCGGCCATCGACAAGGTCGGCAAGCTCGTCGACGATGCGCGTGAACGCGGCGCCCAGGCCGTGCTCGGCGGACATCCGCACGCGAAGGGCGGACTCTTCTACGCGCCCACCATCCTCGTCGATGTCGCGGACGGCATGCCGATCGCCACGACCGAGATATTCGGCCCTGTCTTCCCGATCTATCGCTTCTCGACCGAAGCCGAAGTCATCGCACGCAGCAACGACAGCGAATATGGTCTTGTCGCCTATGCGTTCACGCGCGATCTGGGCCGTGCATTCCGGCTGTCGCGAAATCTCGAAGCGGGCATGGTGATTCTGAACTCCGGCTCGGTCGGCACGGCTTCGGTGCCGTTCGGGGGCGTGAAGCAATCCGGTTACGGACGCGAAGGCAGTCATCATGGAATCGAGGAATATGTGCATGTGAAATACACGCTGATGGCTGGTCTCGCCTGAGCCACGCGAGGCGCGACATCACGATGCCGCGCCTCGTGCGATCGCTGGCTCAGCGCACCGGTAACCGCACCGCGTCGGCAGGGCTTGCACACGGGACTTCGCGAATGCGCTGCCGGATGAGCCGATCCTGCCGCAGTCCCCAGAAGAACGTGACGGCGAGACAGGGCAACAGCGACGCGATCGAGTACCCGACGCCCGCGAGCGGGTTGCCCGTCAGATTGACGAGCGAGAGACTGATCAACGGGAGAAACCCGCCGAACAGGACATTGCCGAGCTGTTGCGACAATCCGAAGCCGGTGGTCCTGCTTTGCGGCGGAAAACATTCGGCGATGAACGAGGGCAGCGGCGCCATGATAATCGCGGTTAAAACGGCCAGCAACGCGACGAGCAGCGTCACCGTGGCCCAGCCGCCTGCGAGCGCATTCGTCCTGATGCCCGCGAACGCCGGATACGCCGCAAGTATCCACAGCACGATGCCGATCAACATCACACGCGCGCGGCCGATGGCATCGGACAGCCGGCCGAATATCGGATACAGCGGCGCGGCCACGACGATCGCGACACCGAGGCACAGATTCGCGCGCGCAGGATCGACCTTCAACACGTTCTGCAGGAAGTACAGCATGTAGACGATCGACGTATAGAGCGATACCGACGTTCCGCCTTGCGCGCCGAACATCGCGACGAGAATCGCCTTCCACGACGTCGCGCTCGACAACGTGTCCTGCAGCGGCGACTTCGACAGACGGCCGGCCTGCTTCATCTCCGCGAACACGGGCGTCTCCGTCATGCCGAGCCGGATCCATGTCGCCACGGCGACGATCGGCGCCGAGATCAGGAACGGGACGCGCCAGCCACAGGATTCGAATGCCGCTGCATCGAGCGCGAACTTCAGCGCCGACACGATCGCCAGCGCCAGCAGCAGGCCGAGGCTCGCGGTACTTTGCAGCACGCTGGTCGCCATGCCTTTGCGGCCCGCGGGCGCATGCTCCATCACGTAGACGACCGCCGAGCCGTATTCGCCGCCGAGCGCGATGCCTTGCACCACACGCAGCGTAATGAGCCCGATCGGCGCGAGCACGCCGGCCGCCGCGTAGGTCGGCAGGCAGCCGATGCCCACCGTCGCGATACCCATGATCGCGAGTGTGATGACAAAGGTCTTCTTGCGTCCGATGCGGTCGGCCATCGGGCTGAAGATGATCGTGCCCAGCGGCCGCGCGACATACGCGATGCCGAACGTGGCGACACCCGCCATCGCGGCGACGGTACGGTCCGTCGATGGAAGAAACAAGTGCGTCAGCGTCGATGTCAACGCGACGTAGACGAAGAAATCGTAGTACTCGAGCATCGTGCCGAGGCTCGATGTGGCGATGATCCGCAGCATGCCGGGCTTTGCATTTCGGGCGCCGGAAGTCGTGGACATGGTCGTCTCCTGTGATTCAATTTGTGAGGCCCCGCTCGATAGACGCAGTGGCCGTGTCGGCACATCACATGTGCGTGCGCTTCTTCGCCGCCTGTTGCTCCAGAAACCGGCCGACCGCCTCTTTGTGCTCGCGACCGCACAACAGAATGGCCTGCATGCTCGCCGCCATTTCGAGCGTCGCCGCGAGCGAAGCATCGGCCGCTTCGCGCACGAGCCGCTTCGTCATGCGCAGCGCAGTCGGCGGGTTTCGCGCGATGTGCTTCGCCAGCGAGAGTGCCTCGATGTCGAGCGCATCCTCCGGCACGACCTTCGACACGATGCCGAGGCCGAGCGCCGCTTCGGCGTCGATGAACTCGCTGGTCAGCGTCAGTTCGAGCGCCTTCGCATAGCCGACGATTCGCGCGAGGAACCACGATCCGCCGATGCCCGACACCAGTCCGAGCCGCAAGAAGCTCTCTGCGAACACGGCTTTCGTGCTCGCCACGCGGATATCGCACATCAACGCAAGATCGCAGCCCGCTCCGACCGCGGCGCCGCTGACCGCACACACCGAGGGCACGTCGAGACCGCTCAGCGCGCGCGTGATCCTGTGCAGGCTGCGATGCAAGCGGTCGCGTACGTCCTCGACGCTGCCGCTCATGAGGTCGCTGCCGCTTTGCATGTCTTTCACATTGCCACCTGTGCAGAAGTGCCGCGACGACGAACGCAGCAGCACGCAATGCACGTCGCGCCGGTCGTTGACCTGCTCGAGCGCTTCCGACAATGCCTCCGTCATCGCGACGTCGAGCGCGTTGCCGTCGCTCGGACTGTTGAGCGTGAGCATGAGCACGCCGTCATCGACGGACGACTCGACCCGTGAACCGGCATCATTTGGATAAGTTGACACGAAAAATTCTCCCGCTTGTTAGGATGCCTACCTGTTTTGAAATGCGGCCTGACGGCGTTCGAAAAACGCGGCCATGCCTTCTTTCTGATCGGCAAGCGAAAAGCCCGCATGAAATAGCCTTCGCTCGAACAACAGACCTTCCGACAGCGACGACTCGAACGCGCGATTGACGGCTTCCTTGATCGCGACGATCACCGGCAACGAATGACGCGCGATCTGTTCTCCGATGCGCATCGCTTCGTCGATCAATCGCTCCCGGGGGACGACCATCGACACGAGTCCGTAAGCCAGTGCCTCGCTTGCGCTGAGCGGCTCGCCGGTCAGACACGCGAGCATCGCAGTCGATTTGCCGACCGCGCGTGGCAAACGCTGCGTGCCGCCCGCGCCCGGCACGATGCCGAGCTTGATCTCGGGCTGGCCGAAAAGCGCGTCGTCGGCGGCGATGACGATGTCGCACATCATCGCCAGTTCGCAGCCGCCGCCGAGCGCATAGCCGCCTACCGCCGCGATGAGCGGCTTGCGCACCGTGCGGATGCGGTCCCAGTTGCGGCCGATGTAGTCATCCGAGAAGGCGCTCGCATAATCGAGCTTCGACATCGCGACGATGTCCGCGCCGGCGGCGAAGGCCTTGTCGGACCCTGTCAGAACGGTCGCGTGAACCTGCGAGTCGGCTTCGCTGCGCAACAGGACGTCGATGAGCTGATCCATCAACGCGTCGGTCAGCGGATTGAGCGGGTTGTCCGATGCGAGACGCACGAGCGCGACCTTCCCGCGTCGTTCTGTCCGGATCATCTCGGCGCTCATGCGGTCACCTTGCGGTCTTCGTCGCAGGACTCGCGCGGTGTGCGCCCTACGCGGATCGCGCCCGCGTTCAGCAGTCCCGCGATCTCGCTTTCAGCGAAGCCGTATCGCTTCAGCATCTGCAGCGTGTGCTGACCCGTCAGCGGCGCGGGCAAGTCCGGCGCGCTCGGCCGGTCGGACGGACCGAGCGCGAAGCCGTGCGCGCGCATGGCGCCCGCGACCGGATGATCGATCGTCTGCGCCAGTCCGCATTCGGCGTACTCCGCCGATTCGATGACATCGCCGTAAGTTGCGACGGGCGCGCAGAGAATGTCCCGGGCCGTGAGCCGTTCCATCCACTCCGTAGTCGTGCGTTCGACGAAGCGCGCCGCGAGCATGTGATGCAGTGTCGCGCGATGGCGCACGCGATCGTCGTTCGTGGCGAATCGCGGATCCGCTTCGAGTGCAGGCGTTGCGAGCACCTCACATAATGCGTGCCATCGTTCCGGATGGTAGGCGACGACCATCATCCAGCCGTCCTGCGTCGGGAACGCTTCGTTCGGGCACGCATAAGGCGCGGCGCTGCCGGTCTTGTCCGGCTCGCGCCCGGACGCGAAGAACGCAGCGAAGCCGATCTGCTGCATCATTAGCATCGCGTTGTAGAGACTCACGTCGAGATGCTGCCCGCCGCCGCCCGCGCGGATCTGATGCAGCGCGCCGAGAATCGCGATCGACGCGAGATAGCCGCCCATCATGTCCGCGACGGGGATAGGGACTTTCAGCGGCTCGGCGCTCGTCGTGCCGAGCGTGCTCATCAGACCGCTGACAGCCTGGATCACGCCATCGACGCCAGGCCGCGTGCGATTTGCGCCCGTCTGACCGAACGCGGAGATCGAGCAGTAGACGAGCCGCGGATTCAGTTGCCGCACGGCCTCGAAGTCGAGTCCCATCGATGCCATCACGCCCGGCCGGAAGTTTTCGACCAGCACGTCCGCCTCGCGCAGCATGCGGCGAACGGCCTCGCGCCCTGCGTCGGTCTTCAAATCGATCGCGACGCTGTACTTGTTGCGGTTGACGCTGATGAAGGCCGGGCTTTCCCCGCTTATCCACGGCGGCCCGATGCGCCGCCCGATCTCGCCGCCGGGCGGCTCGATCTTGACGACGTGCGCGCCGAGATCGGCGAGCGTCATCGAGCAGACCGGTCCGGCAAGGACATGCGAGAAATCGATCACCCGCACGCCGTTCAGGCTGTCTCTTGGCATTTGTGATTGTCCTGTCTGGAGACTCGCCACCGCGACGAATCATGCCGACGAGAATAGGGACTCACCGGCCTTCCGGACAATCGACAATTTAGAAACGAACCTTTGACTTTTTGTTAAAGGGTCGGCAGCTCGCAAGCATTATTCGTTGAGCAACGAGAGCAGCCATCGGCGGAAAATCTTCAGTGCATCGGATTGTGGACGCTCCGCTGGCCACGCGAAGTAGTAGGTGTGATGCCCGCGATCGAGCTCGAATGAAAACGGCGTGACGAGCAGACCGCTTTCCAGTTCGCCGCGCACCAGCGCCTTCTGCGCGATCGCGACGCCGTGCCCTTCTATTGCCGCCTGGTAAGCGAGCAGCGACGTTTCGTAGCGCATCTCCCGGCGGCGTCCGTTCAATGGAAGGCCCGCCGCCTTCAGCCACAACGTCCAGTCTTCCGGGCGCGCGAGCGTGTGCAAAAGCGTTTCGCCCTGCAACTGCGAGCGTGCCTTGACCTGTCTGGATGGCGCGGCGACAGGCACCAACTCGTTCGCGATCAGACGTTGCACGCGCAGGCCGGGCCACTTGCCGTCGCCTAGCTGGATGCCGGCGTCGATGTCCTCACGCGCAAAATTCAGCGGAGCCGGGGATGTCGTGAGTTGCACGTCGATATTTTCGTGCAACCGATGAAAGCTCGCGAGACGCGGAATCAGCCAGCGCACCGCGAACGTCGCGGGCGAGCGGATCTTGAGCACGCGCACACGCCGCTCGGACGAACGCAGGCTGTCGGTGGCTGCGCGCAGCGATGCGAACAGCGGCATCAGTTCGGCCAGATACCGCGCGCCCGCCGACGTCAACTCCAGCCGCCCTTTCACGCGCTCGAACAGATCGACGCCCAGGTAGGCTTCGAGCGTGCGCACCTGTCGGCTGACGGCGGCGGGCGTCACGGCCAGCTCGTCAGCGGCCTTGGAAATGCTCAGCAGTCGTCCGGTCGCCTCGAACGCCCGGGTCGGATTCAATGGGGGAAGCAGCGTGCGACGTTCCATGGCCTGTCCGTGTGGAAGCATTTCCGGATTGTGGCGCGAAATGCCCGAAGACAGGTTCGGCACGCGGCCACTCGCCGAATAGTGGAACATGGAAGAGCGGTCGCTCCAACTTCGGCCAAGGCTTCTGGGTATCGTGGCCGTTCCGACGGCAGGTACTTAACCAAACCCTGGGTCTGGCGCACGGTGACCGTTATCGCCGCAATCAGTTGCGGCCAGCCATCACGCCGCCATCCACATCCCAGATGGCGCCCGTGACCCAGCTTGCCTTGTCCGAAAGCAGGAACGTGACGACTTCAGCGACATCTCGCGGCGTGCCGACGCGGCCAATGGGATGAAAGCTATTGAAGCCCTGCAAGACGCCGTGCATTTCGGCTTTAGGAATGAAGCCCTCATAGATCGGTGTCTGCACGACTGCCGGCGAAACCGCATTGACGCGGATGCGCTTCGGAGCCAACTCCATCGCCAAGTGCTGGGTCAGCGAGTGAAGGCCCGCCTTGGCCATCGAGTAAGCAGACGACGGCGTGGCCGCGATCGCCTGCTTCGCCCACATTGAGCCGATATTCACGATCGCTCCCGGGCGGTCTTTCGAAACCAGATTGGCAGCGACCTTTTGCGTGATGAAGAAACATGCGCGGTTCAAGTTCATGTACTGGTCGTAGTCCGCGCGCTGGTGTTCCAGGAAGGGCTTCGGGAAAAACACGCCGGCAGCATTGACCAGAAGGTCGATATCCGCATGCTGCTCGTCGATCGCGACGAGCAGCGCTGCGAGTGCGGCGTCGCTCGATAAATCCGCCGTCAGCGCCCGAACCTCGCCCAAAGAAGCCAGTTCCTTGCGCGCCTCTTCCGTCTTCTCAGGGCGATTGCCGACGATCACCACGCTACCGCCCTCGGCGAGAACCATCTGCGCCGTCTGCAGACCCATGCCGCTGGTACCGCCGACGACCATCAGCTTCCTGTCTTTGAAGTGATTGCTCATTACGAAACCTTCCATGTAGTGGATGCTGACCCAGCTCCTTGCCGGGACACCTCCGTTTAAAAGAAAAACTATCTATCACCTCGGCAAGCTTCTCGTGGACAGATTGCTCATGCCCGACATTGCAGGAAGCACAGCCTTGTCAGATGTAATTCTTGGTCAATTTACTTTGGCGAGCAAACGAGATATTGTGTTTCGTACTAAAACAAAATCTTTGTCGCGATGGAAGTTCCCGCTCATCTGAATGCGCTGCGAGCGTTCGAAGCCAGCGCCCGCCATCAGAGTTTTTCCGCTGCTGCTATCGAACTGCATGTCACGCCCGCTGCCGTGGGTCAGCTTGTGCGCACCCTGGAGGAATGGCTCGGCGCGCCACTTTTTCACCGCAGCGCCAGCGGACGGGTCCGGCTCATGCCGACCGAAGCCGCGGAGCGCGCATTACCCGATATCCGGGCGGGCTTCGACAGGCTCGCGCTTGGCTTCGAGCGACTCAAGGAGGGCTCCGTCAACGGCGTGCTCACGGTGACAGTGAGTCCGGCGTTTGCGGCCAAATGGCTGCTGCCACGCATCGAACGCTTTCAGACGGCATGGCCCGACACCGACGTACGGCTGGACACCAATCTCAAGCCCGTCGACTTCGTGGCCCAAGGCGTCGATATCGGTGTGCGATACGGCCTCGGCAGTTGGCCTGGACTGATTTCGCAAAAGCTGATGGACGAAGAGGTCTATCCCGTGTGCACGCCCGAGCTGCTGCGCGAACATCAAGGCATGCGAAACCCGGCCGACCTCCGCCGCGTGACCCTGATCCACGATCTGTCGATGGACGGTCATACCGGCTTTCCGACCTGGGACAAGTGGCTCGGAAAGGCGGGAGTCACTGATGCATCGACCGGCCGCGGCTTGAAAATCAACAACTCCGCGGCCGTGTTGCAGGCAGCCATCGAGGGACATGGTGTCGCGCTCGCTCGCAGCGTGATGGCGCACGACGACCTGGCGGCTGGGCGATTGGTCCGCTTGTTCCGGGACGTCGCGTTCACGTCGCCATTGGCCTACTACGTTGTCTTTCGCGGCGAGTGTTCCGGTTTGCCGAAGCTGACGGCTTTCCGCGACTGGCTACTGGAAGAAGCAGCGACATCGAGCCATCAGCCGATCGCTCAGACGTCTGCTGATGGAAGCTAGACGGACGGTTGTGCGCCCAGACACCGAACCGGCGACTGACCGCTTGTGGCCGGTTGCCGATATCGCAGTCCGTGCCACCCGACTGTGCCGCAGACTGTGGCGGTCGACCCGTCTGTGCCGTGCGATGTCGACGGCCGCGCCCGAGCGGGAGCCGGCCGTCGGAAGGCTTGCTGAAGGCAGACTAACAGCACCCCTACTGCAACCCTGTTCGGCCCGCCCCGCTCCTTATTGCCGCAGGAAGTCCAGCAGCATCTGATTGAATCGCGCTGCATGCTCCCACTGCGCCCAGTGCCCGCAACGCCCGAACACATGCAAATCGGCATTCGGCAAACCCCAGATCAAGCGCAACCCGACATCCATCGGCACGAATCGATCATCACGCCCCCAGATCACGAGCGCCGGCGCCTTGATCTCGTTCAGCCGGTGACCATAGTCCGGAAATTGCTTCGGATTGGCCGCGAGACTCTTCACGAAGTTCTCGAGATGATCGCGCCGCGCGAGCATGTTATCGAGCCGCGTCTGCATCAGCTCTTCCGTCATCGTGCTCGCGTCGTAGACGAAAACGTTGAGCATCTTCTTCAGGTTCTCGAGCGACGGCTCGCGATACAGCGCCTGCAAGAGCTTGATGCCTTCGGTCGGCATCGGCACGAACTGGCTCGGGCCGCCTGTGCCGCCGCCCATCAGCACCAGCTTGCCGACGCGCTCGGGATACGACAGCGCGAACGCCACCGCGCTATGCCCGCCCATCGAGTTGCCGACGAGATGCGCGCGCTCAATGCCGAGCGTATCCAGCACGCCCTTCAGCACGCGCGCGTTGAGGTCGGAGCGCGAGCCCGTGCACACGATCGAATCGCTTTTGCCCCAGCCGGGGAAGTCGACGAGGATCACGCGATAACCCGCGTTCGCGAACGCATCCACGTTGCGATAGAAGTTGGCCCAGCCGCTCGCGCCCGGCCCGGAACCGTGCAGCATCACGAGCGTTTCCTTGCCCGCGCCGGTGTCGTTGTAATGCACGCGCAGTTCGGTGCCGCCTTCCATCACGTTCGCGAACTTGCTGGTTGCGCTGTCGGTATGAGTCACAGTGTCAGTCATGTCGATATCCTTCGTCAGATCGATTCGGTTCCAAGCGTGCGCGCGCCGTCGGCCGACTCGCGCGGAAATTTCGCGACCACCGCGAGCGCGCCGAGCGCCGCGATCACGATGAGCGGGATGCTCGAGATCACGAGCATCGACGCGCTCTGGCCGAGCGCGAGCAACTGCCCGGCGATCAGCGGTCCGACCATCGAGCCCACGCGGCCCACGGCCACCGCCGCGCCGACGCCCGTGCCGCGAACTCGTGTCGGATACGCGCCGCCGGCGAGCGCATACAGCACCGACTGCGCGCCGACGAGAAAGAGGCCCGCCAGCAATCCGCCGCACGCCATCGAGACGCTGCCCGTTGCCGCCGCGAGCGCGAGCAGCGCGGCGCCGATGCCCGCATACATGCCGACGACCACCGGCCGCTTGCCGATGCGATCCATCAGCCCCGCGATCACGATCGCGCCGATGCCGCCGCCGATGTTGAACATCATCTGCACGATGCTCGCCTGCACCGGTGCGAGGCCGCGCGAGAGCACCATCGACGGCAGCCAGTTCATCAGGAAGTACAGCACGATCAGCGTGCCGAGGTAGCTGATCCACAACGCGACGGTGGTGCCCGCACGGCCGTCGCTGAAGAGCGCGCGCGTGATGCCGTCCTTCGTTTCGCGCGTTGCACGCTGGCTCGCCGCGATGAAGTGCGTCGACTCCTTCAGGAAGAGCGCGAGCAGCGGCAAGGTCAGGAGCGGCCCGACTCCGCCGACATAGAAGATATGCCGCCAGCCCTCATCGCCCGGGCTGACGATGCCGATCACCGCCGCGAGCGCCGCGCCGAAGGGCATGCCGCAGTACATCGCGCCCACCGCCGTGCCGCGCTGTCCGGGCGGCGCCGCTTCCGCGCACAGCGCGATCAGGTTCGGCATCGCCGCGCCGAGACCGAGCCCCGTGAGGAAGCGCACGGCGAGCAGGCTTTGCAGATCCCACACCTGAGTCGTTGCGATCGAAAATATCCCGAACAGCGCGACCGACATCATCAGCACGCGCTTGCGGCCGATGCGGTCCGCGAGCCTGCCGCCGATCGCCGCGCCCGGCAACAGCCCGAGCGCGCCGATGCCGAATGCCCAACCGAGCTGTGCGACCGCGAGATGAAACTCGCGCGCCATGCGCGGCGCGGCGACGCCGGTGGATTGCAGGTCGAGCCCTTCGAGCAGCGCGACCGCAAGGCACAGGCCGATGGTGAGCGCGCCGCCAGCACGCGCGGATGAAGCGGTTGACGTTTTCATTGATGTCTCCAGGTTGAACGATGCGGCGCTCTAGATGGCGCTTCGCGTATCGGATGGGTCAGGCGCGCGCTTCGCGCTTCTTCAGATCGAGCGCGACGTCGACGATCATGTCTTCCTGACCGCCCACCATGCGCCGGCGGCCCAGCTCGACGAGAATGTCGACGGCCTTCAGGCCATACTTGTTCGCCGCGATTTCCGAATGCCGCAGGAAGCTCGAATAGACGCCCGCATAACCGAGCGCGAGCGTCTCGCGGTCCACGCGCACCGGCCGGTCCTGCAACGGGCGCACGATATCGTCCGCCGCGTCGAGCAGGCGATACAGGTCCGTGCCGTGTTGCCAGCCCATGCGCTCGGCCGCGGCGATGAACACTTCGAGCGGCGCATTGCCCGCCCCCGCGCCCATGCCCGCGAGGCTCGCATCGATGCGGTCACAGCCCTCTTCCACCGCGACCATCGAGTTCGCGACACCGAGGCTGAGGTTGTGATGCGCGTGCATGCCCGTTTGCGTCGCCGGATCGAGCGTCGCCTTGAGCGCCTTGAAGCGCGCGCGGATGTCATTCATGTTCATCGCGCCGCCCGAATCGACCACATACACGCACGTCGCGCCATAGCGCTCCATCTTCTTCGCTTCGACGGCGAGGTTCTCGGGCGTCGTCATGTGACTCATCATCAGAAAGCCGACGGTGTCCATGCCGAGTTCGCGCGCATACTCGATGTGCTGCTTCGAGATGTCCGCTTCCGTGCAATGCGTGGCGATACGCACGACGCGCGCGCCAGCGTCGTAGGCCGCCTTCAGATCGTGGATCGTGCCGATGCCAGGCAGCAGCAGCGTCGCGATCTTCGCGTGCTTCACTACATCGGCGACCGCCTCGATCCATTCGAGATCGCTGTGCGCGCCGAAGCCGTAATTGAAGCTCGAACCTTGCAGGCCGTCGCCATGCGCGACTTCGATGCTGTCGACCTTCGCTTCATCGAGCGCGCGGGCAATGTCCTGCACGTTCTGAATCGAATACTGATGACGGATCGCGTGCATGCCGTCGCGCAGCGTCACATCGGAGATATAGAGTTTCTTGTCCATGATCGTGTGCTCCTTGTTTCACGCGTTCACGAGCGATGCGGCCATGCGCTCGGCCGTCGCCAGCGCGGCGGAAGTCATGATGTCGAGATTGCCCGCGTAGGCCGGCAGGTAATGCGCCGCGCCTTCCACTTCGACGAAGATCGAGGTCTTGAGCCCGCTGATACGGCCGAGGCCGGGAATGTGCAGCGGCTCATCGGCGGCAATGTCGTCGAACTGCACGGACTGCTTCAGCCGATAGCCGGGCACGTAGGCCTGCACCGCCGCCGCCATCCGTTCGACCGATGCTTCGATCTGCGCGCGGTCCGCCGCTTCGGACAGCACATAGACCGTGTCGCGCATCATGAGCGGCGGTTCGGCCGGATTGAGCACGATGATCGCCTTGCCTTTCGCTGCGCCGCCGACCGCCTCGATCGCCTTCGACGTCGTTTCCGTAAACTCGTCGATGTTGGCGCGCGTGCCCGGTCCCGCCGACTTGCTGCTGATCGACGCGACGATCTCCGCGTAATGCACCTTCGCAACGCGTGACACGGCCGCGACCATCGGGATCGTCGCCTGTCCGCCGCACGTGACCATGTTCACGTTCGGCGCATCGAGATGCGCGTCGAGGTTCACCACCGGCACGCAGTACGGGCCGATCGCGGCGGGCGTCAGATCGATCACGCGAATGCCGGGCTTGAGCGTGCGCAGGAACGCGTCGTTCTTCACGTGCGCGCCGGCGGACGTCGCATCGAACACGAAATCGATCTCGTCGAACACGGGCAGGCGCGCAAGCCCTTCCACGCCTTCATGCGTCGTCGCCACGCCGAGCTTCGCGGCGCGCGCGAGTCCATCCGATGCGGCATCGATGCCGACCATCGCCGCGACTTCGAGATGCCGGCTGCGGCGCATGATCTTGATCATCAGGTCCGTGCCGATGTTGCCGGATCCGATGATCGCGGCCTTGCATTTGGGGTTGTCTGTTGCCATGTGGATGTCTCCGTCTGTCATTCGCTGAAACTGGCGCACACGCTGCCGAGCCCTTCGATGTGCGCGGTATAGGTGCCGGCCGCTTTCACCGCGACCATCGGGCCGAGCGCGCCCGTCAGCACGATGTCGCCCGCGCGCAGCGGCGTGCCGAGCCGGGCCATGCGGTCCGCGAGCCACGCGGCCGCGTTGAGCGGATTGCCGAGGCACGCCGCGCCATTGCCGCGCGACAGGACTTCGCCGCCTTGCGTGAGCGTCATCGCGCAAGCAGTCAGGTCGATATCGCGCAACGGCACCGGCCGGCTGCCGAGCACGAACAGCGCGCTCGACGCGTTGTCCGCGACGGTGTCGAAAAAGCGGATGTCCCAGTCGCGGATGCGGCTGTCGACGACTTCGATCGCGGCCACCGCATACGCCGTCGCGCCGATCAGATCCGCGAAGGTGTGCTTTTCAGCGGTCAGGTCGCGTTCGAGCACGAGCGCGATCTCCGCCTCGACCTTCGGCTGGATCAGTGAGGCGAGCGGCATCGGCTGGCTGTCGCCGTATGCCATCGACGCGAACAGCGCGCCGAAGTCCGGCTGATCGACGCCGAGCTGCTTCTGCACGGCGGGCGACGTCAGGCCGATCTTCCTGCCGACGACGCGCTCGCCGTTCGCGGCGCGCAGGTCGTTGTTGATCTGCTGGATCGCATAGGCGAGCGCGGCGTCGCCTTCGGGACACGACTCGCGCAGCGGCGCGATGGTCTGACGCGTGGACTGCGCTTCACGCAGGCGCGCGGCCATCGACTGAATGTTGTCGTCATTCGGCATGGTGCTATCTCCTGGAAAGAGTCCGTTCGTGCGCGTGCATCGCGCCGAAGCCCGCGATCCATTCGGGAATCGCGCGGTAGTAATCGATCGATGCCGCGTAAGGGCCGCTCGCCGCGAGCGCGCCGAATGCCGCGACCCACGTGCGGATCTCGTGCGCGGACTTGCCCGCGTCGCGCGTGATCGCGTCGTTCGTGAGGCCATCCACGGCGGTGAGTTCGCCGCGTTCGAGCAGTTCGAGAAACGCGCGGTCCCACGCGGGGTTGAGCGGATGCAGGCGGCTGTCGCCCGCCGCGAACGCTTGCGCCGCCGCGATCGTGCGCGACTGCCGTGCATCGCGCGATTCCGGCGATGGGTTGCGCCCCGCGATCAGCCGCTCCGCGACGACAGCGTCCGCGCCCGCGATCTCCGGCACCGGCGGCTCGTGCGATATGCCGCCCGAGCCGATCAGCAACACCCGCCTGTTCGTGCGCGCGACGGCACGGCCGATCGCATCGCCGAGCAATCGGGCGCGGCGGCATGAGGCCATCGGCGGCGCGACCGAATTGATGAAGACGGGCACCACCGGATAGCGGCCGATGCCGCCCGTGAGCACGTCGAGCGCCTGTGCGCAGCCGTGATCCACCTGCATGCGATACGACACGGCGACATCCATATCGCTCGCGAGCGCGGCATCGGCAAGCGCGAGCGCCACATCCTGCGCGACCGGTAACGGACCCGCCGCGCTGTTGAAATCGCCGATGGCCGTCGCGCTCACGCCGATGCAGAACTGCGGCATCACGTCGTAGAAGAAGCCGTTGTAGTGATCCGGCGCGAATACGATCACCAGCTCCGGATCGAACGCCTCGACCCGCTCGCGCGCCGCGCGCTGAATCCGCTCCACTTCCGCGACGACTTCCGGCGCGGGATCGAAATAGCCGTGCAAGGGCGTGTGCGACATGCATTCGAGATGGATCGGCATGTCAGGCTCCCACCATGTCGGCGGCGTGCACGAACGTCTCGTCGTTCGTCGCGGCTGCGTCCGGTGTCATGGCAAGCGCCAGCTTGTGCCCGAGCTGCGCAACGCAATCCGACACGCTTTGCGGCGAGCACATGCCGGCGACGAAGCGGTCCGGCCGCAACAGCACGACCGATTCCGGCACGCGCGCGAACCACTCGCGCAGTCGTGAATCGACATCGCCGATCGCGATCACGTCTTCGGGCACGTCATCGTGAAACGCGAGTTGCGGGTCGGGCTTCACGATCACGAAGCATCCACCGAGCGAAGTCCAGATGCGGCGCGCCTCGGGCGTCAGTCCGAAAGTCGGGTCCGCGCCCCAGCCGACGATAGCGAAGCGGTTGCCGATCGCGTCGTCGAGCCGGACGATGCCGCCATCTGCGAGACGCACGCGCGGCTGGATGAACATGCGGCCCACGGGCGTGCCCGCCTGCGCATCGCGGCCATGCACCACGCGTCCGATCAGCGATTCGCGCTTCTCGCTCATGAGGCCGACGAGGCGTCCGAACGCGCCGTGTCCGCGCTTGGCGATCATGTGGGCCAGCAGGCCGTCGCGACGTTCGCGCCGCGTCATGAGCACGACGCCCTCTTCATAGCGCGGCATCGGCTTGAAGCGCATCTCGACGAAATAGCGCTTCATGGAGGGCAGCACGTTGAAGCTGCGCACGAAGGCGTCGCGCACTTTCGACCCGATGAAGCTCGTCGGCGCGAAGATATCGCCGGCGACTTCGGAAAGGTGAATCATCGAGCGCGCGTGGGCACGCCGTTCCATCGTATAGGTATCGAGCAGCGCGTCCCGCGCCGTGCCTTTCACGACCATCGCGAGCTTCCAGCCGAGATTGCTCGCGTCGCGAATGCCGCTGTTATAGCCCTGCCCCTGCCACACGGGCATGATGTGCGCGGCGTCTCCCGCGAGCAGGATGCGCTTCACGCGGAACGTGCTCGCGAGCCGCGCATTGTGCGTATAGACGCGCTGACGAATGTAATCGACCTTGTCCGGATCGGCGACGACGCCGCGCATCAACTTCGCCATGTTCTCCGGCTTCGAGAGCGCTTGTTCCGTCTCGCCGGGCATCACCATGAATTCGAAACGCCGGATGCCGTGCGGCAGCGCCGCCGACACATAGGGACGCTGCGCGTCGCAATGCAGATAGACATGCGGCGAGCCGATGGGATCGTTGCGCACGTCGATCACGATCCATTGATTCGGCTTCGTGCGGCCTTCGAACGGCACGTCGAGCGTGCGGCGCACGAAGCTGTTGCCGCCATCCGCGCCGACCATGTACGCGGCACGGATCGTCGCCTTGGCGCCTTGTGCGTCGGTGGTTTCGATCGTCACGCCTTGATCGTCCTGCGCGAAGCTGTCGACGCCGTGACCGAGCAGCGTGTGCACATGCTCGAAACGCGCGAGACCGCGATAAAGAATCTGATCGGCGAGCGGCTGGATGAAGGCATTGCGGCGCGGCCAGCCGAACTCGTCGGTGCGCGGCTCGATCGACGCGAAGCACTTGCCGTTCAGCGTGAAACGCATCCAGTGATTGGGCGTCGTGTGCGGGAGCAGTTCGTCGACCAGACCGACCGACTGGAAGACGCGCAATGCTTCATCGTCGAGTCCGATGGCGCGCGGATAGTCGATGATCTGTGCGAGCTTTTCGATCACGACAACGCGCACGCCTTGCAGGCCGAGGATATTCGCGATCATCAACCCGACCGGGCCCGCGCCGATAATGGCGACGTCGGCATCGATCGGACGATGAGTCGTTTCGTGAGGATGAGCGCGGCCGTTGCCGGCCGCCGGTGCAAAGGCGGGGCGCATGCTTGTCTCCTGAATGGGCTTGTCCGATGTGCTGAACGAACGGCGCTGAATCCTTGCGACTCTCGTTCGTTCAATTTGTGAGTGCAGTCTATGGCCGGCGCAGAACGCCCTCAACAAAATCTCCGAAATGTGCATAGAATGCACATTGCTGAATTCAAAGAGTTTTTTGAGCGTGACGACCTATACGAATGTGCGCGGACTGGCGCGCGGCCTTCAGGTGTTGCAAGCGCTGAACGCGATGGAAGGCGGACGGGCGACCAGCCAGCAGATCGCCGATCTGACCGGCCTGCATCGCACGACCGCGCGCCGTTTGCTCGAAACGTTGATGGAGGAAGGGTTCGTTCGCCGGAGCACGTCAGACGACAGTTTTCGCCTGACGCTCGCCGTGCGCTCGCTGAGCGAAGGCTTCACCGATACCGAGCGCATCGCGACCGTCGCGCCGCCGATCATGGGGCAGCTCCTGCAGCGCGTCGCGTGGCCATCCGATCTCACCACGCCCGACGGCGACGCGATGATCATCCGCGAGACGACACATCGCTTCAGCCAGTTGTCGTTTCATCGCGCGATGGTCGGGCGGCGCTTGCCGATCCTGCTGACGGCGGCGGGCCGCGCCTACTTCGCGATGTGCCCCGACGAGGAGCGCGAAGACATTCTCGAATTACTACGCTCCGGCGCGGGCGGCGAAGAGCAGCAGGCACTCGCGAAGAACGATGCGCTCGTGCGCAAGCTGATCCGGCGCGTGCGCGAGGATGGTTTCGGATCGAATCACGGAGACTGGACCGCGCAGGCGAAGATCGGAGCGGTGGCGGTCGCGATTTGCGCCGACGAGCGCGTGCTCGCGAGCCTCAATGTCGTCTTCCTGTCGCGTGCGGTGCGCCTCGCCGATGCTACGCGCCGCTATGTGCCCGAGCTGCAAAAAGCGGCGATAGAAATTGCCGCAGCATTGAAGCAAGAACCAGCAACTCATCTCCATCCATCGGTGTAAGCGAATCCACAGCGGCCATTGATGCGCTTTCGCCGAGACCCGTTGGTGGCTCCCGGATTAGAAGTCACCCCGACGACGGGAACAAGTGAACACCTAATGCCTGCAACTGCCGACTGGAATCCGGCGTAATCGGCCATGTACGCCGCCCCTTGTCAGACGTTCGATACTCGACGATTTGAATGTCTTGAACCGGAGTCGAACGGTCGCGCGAATGACCATGCGCCGAACGCGCTCAAACCGGGGTGTTCGTTTCCATTCCAGCATTGCGCTGCGTAATGTCGTCGGGCATAGGCTCGTTGCGCCAAGTCTAAGGCGCACGGTCCGGCGCACCGGCCGCTCAAGCACCGTCCTTCATCTCGCGCAGATGCTTGTAGACTGTCGCGCGTCCCATGCCGAGCACCTTGGCGACATAGTTCGCCGAGCTCTTGCCTTTGAATGCGCCCTGCGCGTGCAGCGCCTCCACGAGCTCGCGCCGGTGGTCGCGCGTGAGCGAGTTGAGCGCGATTTGCCGCTCGCGCAGCCAGCGATGCAGGAAGGTGTTGATGCGCTCCTGCCAGTCGTCCTTGAAAAGCTCGACGGGTTGCGCGACGACGCCCGCGCCGCGCAGGAAGAGATCGAGCGTCGAGCGCATCTCCTCAAACGCCGCGATGTTGAAGTTGATGCACATCACGCCCGCGGCATTCCCCGCGTCGTCGAAGAGCGCCGTGCTCACGCAGCGCATGCGGCGCCCGTCCCAGTTGAGCTTCTCGTACGGTCCGACGAGGCGCTCGCGCGCCGTCTCCTCGATATCCTCCAGCGCCGAGTCATCGCCGATCTCGCGCTTGGAGAGATTGTTCGACAGATACGCGATGGTCTGGTCGGAGAGATCGTGGATCACCACTTCCGCATAGGGGAAGAAGAGCGTCGTGATGCTGTCCGCGATGTGCGCGTAGCGCGCGAGCAGCGCGTCACGCGCGGCGTCATCGGGCTTCGGCGTCTTGCGTCGTGGCATGGAAATAGGCATGAGTTCGGAACCGCGAAAGGCGATGATACCGCTAGGCCGCCGCGCGCTGCTTCGCGAGATGAACATATAGCGCGTGCGCGACCGCCATGTCCTCGAGACCGAGGCCGATCGAGCGGAAGAACACCGCCCGCTCATGCGAGGGCGCGGGACACGCGCCGCGCGCGAGCTCCGCAAGGTCGCCGCGAATGGCATCGGGAGACCAGCCGTGACGTTCGCGCGCGATCACCATTTCGCCGGCGCTCGCGGGCGTCGTCTGCCGGTAGTCGCAGTAGACCTCGAGCGAGCTCAGTGCGGCCGGGTCGATCTCGTGCGCGCGCGCGACGTTCGTGCTGACGGAGGTAATGAGCGCGGGCTTCGTGAGCGCATCGAGCGCGAGCACCGGCGTGCCCGAGGACGTGCACAGCATCACGACATCCGCGTCGCGCACGCACTCGGCAACCGAGGCGGCGATGCGCACGCGTGCGTCAAGCGCCTCTATCGCGCCCGCGCGCTCGCCGTCGCTCGCGAGGCGCGGCGAATGAATGCGGATCTCCGACCATTCGCGCAACGGCGCGACATGCCGCAGATGCGCGAGCGCGACGCTCCCCGAACCGATGATCGCGAGCCGCTCGCTCGATGCGCGCGCGAGCCGATCGACGGCAAGCGCCGTCGTGCCCGCCGTGCGCTCGGTGGTGAGGAGCGCGGAATCGCACCACATGAGCGGCGCGCCGGTTCGCATCGACATGAGCGCGGTCCACGCGGTGACGATCGGCGCGCCAGGCTGCGCGATATAGGGCGAGAGCTTCGCGCCGAACACTTCGTGCCTCGCGAGCACGCCCAGGTAGGTGATGAAGTCGCCCGCATCGCGCGGAAAAAGCGTGAGCGTCTGCGGCGGCTGCACGGCATCGCTGCCACCGAGCGCGGCGAACATGTCTTCGAGCGCGCCGCGGATATCGAGCGAGGGCAGCGCCTGCCGCACCTCTTCTTCGTGAACGATGAAGGGCGCCTGCGCAGTGCATGCGCCCTCCCGCACTTGTTCGGACAAGGAAATCATTCGAAAGCCTCCGGTTCGTCGCCGTTACGTGACGGCTATGTGCCGCTTCGCTGTGGACATTTTTGTCTATTCTAGACTTTTATTTTATTTTTGGTCTATATTTCGAGTGAGCGCGCGGTGATCTCCGCGCGCCTGGCGCAAGACGGACGGTGCGGGTTCACAAACGACTCTTGGTGACGACAATGAACTGGAAGATGATCTGCTTCGCGGGCGCGGCGAGCCTCGCGTTCACAATTGGCCTGGCGCACGCGGAGTCGCAGACCTTGCGATTCGGCGTCGAGGCATCGTATCCGCCGTTCGAGAGCAAGACGCCGGCGGGCCAGCTCGAGGGCTTCGACATCGACATCGGCAACGCCGTGTGCCAGCGCATCAAGATGAAATGCGTGTGGGTGGAGAACAGCTTCGACGGGCTGATACCGGCGCTGCAGGCGCGCAAGTTCGACGCGATCAATTCGGCGATGAACATCACCGGCAAACGCAGGCAGGTGATCGACTTCACACCGCCCGTTTATGTCATGCCGATCCAGATGGTCGCCAGGCGCGATTCGACCCTGCAGCCGACGCCCGCAAGCCTGAAGGGTAAATCGGTGGGCGTGCTGCAGGGCTCGACCCAGGAGGATTACGTGCGCAAGCACTGGGCGAGCGAGGGTGTGCAGGTCGTGACGTATCAGAGCCAGGACCAGATCTTCGCGGACCTGTCGGCCGGGCGTCTCGACGGCGCCGTGCAGGAAGTGCAGACCGCGATCGACGGTTTCCTCGCGAAGCCCGAGGGCAAGGGCTTCGATTTCGCGGGCGGCGCGCTCACCGATCCTTCCACGCTCGGCGAAGGCACCGGCATCGGCCTGCGCAAGGGCGATGCGGCGCTGAAGGAAAAGGTGGTCGCCGCGCTCGATTCATTGAAGAAAGACGGCACACTGAGCGCTCTGTCGCAAAAGTACTTCAAACGCGACATCATTGCGAAATAGGCACTCCAATCGGCACTTCATCAGGCATCGGAACATGGCTCAGGACGTGATCGTGCTCGGCGCGGGCATCGTGGGAGTGAGCGTTGCGCTGCATCTGCGGCAACGCGGATGGCAGGTGACGCTCGTCGATCGCCGCGCGCCCGGCGAGGCGACGAGCTTCGGCAATGCGGGGCTGATCGAGGCGTCGTCGGTCGTGCCTTATGCGTTTCCGCGCGACTGGGGCACCGTGCTCAGGTTCGCGACGAACCGCTCGACCGCGCTGCGCTACGACATGCGCTCGCTGCCCGCGTATGCGCCGTGGCTCGCGCGGTTCTGGTGGGAGTCGGCGCCGGCGCGTCTCGCCGCGGCCGCGCGCGACATGCTGCCGCTCATCCAGAGAAGCGTGGCCGAGCACGAGGCGCTGATCTCGCGGGCAGGTCTCGCCGATCTCGTGCGGCCCACGGGCTGGCTCGAAGCCTATCGCTCGCGCGAGCAGTTCGAGCGCGAGGCGCGCGCCGCCGAACGAATCGCGCGCGAGCACCGGCTCGGCATGAAGGTGCTCGATGCAGACGCGCTGCATCGGCTGGAGGCGTCGCTCGTTGGCGGATACGCAGGAGCGATCCACTGGACCGACCCGCGCAGCGTGATCGATCCGGGCGCCCTGACGAAGGGCTATGCAGCGCTTTTCGAGCGCGAGGGCGGACGCTTCCTGAGCGGCGACGCCGCGACGCTCGAACCGTCGGGCAGCGGCTGGCGCGTGATGACGGCGAGCGGGCCGGTCGAGGCGCAGGCGGCAGTGGTGGCGCTCGGCGTATGGTCCGGCGACCTCGCGCGCCGGTTCGGATACCGCGTTCCGCTCATGGCCAAGCGCGGGTATCACATGCATTACGAAAGCGATGGACGTGCCGCGCTATCGAGACCCGTGGTCGATATCGAGAGCGGCTATGTGGTGGCGCCGATGCGGCGCGGCCTGCGCCTGACGACCGGCGTCGAGCTCGCCTGCCCTGGCCGGCCGCCGAGCCCCATGCAACTCGAACGCGCGGAGCGGATCGCACGACCGGTGTTCGGCCTCGGGGCGCGGATCGACGAGTCGCCGTGGCTCGGGCTCCGGCCCTGCACGCCGGACATGCGGCCGGTGATCGGGCCGGCGGATCGCCACCCTGGGCTTTGGTTCGCGTTCGGGCACGCGCATCACGGGCTCACGCTCGGTCCGGTGACGGGCAGGCTTGTCGGCGAACTGATGAACGGGGAAGCGGGCTTCACCGATCCAAGGCCCTATCGCGCGGGGAGGTTCTAGCATTTTTATCCGCCCGGAACCGATAGACAAGCAGCCAGGCTTATTGCCGACGGTCGATTCGACCGGCGACCGCTTCCGACCCTGAACAGCCGTTCAGCCCCATCCAACCAGAACGCCCCCTTCCGAGGGGACAACCAGCACTCGCGGGGAGGGTTAGTGCCGACCAAGCACCCGCCATCTCGGTGCAGGCTCATGGAAGGCGCTGCGCCGTCTGCAGAAAGTGTCAGGAACCGCTGGAATCGTCCACCGGCTCCGATCAAGGCGATGCTGACCGAGCGGGACCGAAACTGGAACGTGTGTCGCGCCGCTTCGGTCACGCGGTATCTGTCACGCGCGAACGGCATCGCGCCGGATCGCCTCGTCGCAATCGGCAAAGGTTCGCAGGAGCTCGCGAAAGCGGACGAACCGGCCGCACCGGAAAATCGGCGCGTGACGATCGTACGACCAGGCGAGTGATATCGTCATCCGCCGCTTCCGACGAGCGTGAAAGGCGCCCAGAAGGCCGGATGCCCGTATTCCGACGCGTGCTCGTCCATGAGATGCAGCATCGAGCGGCGCAGCGCTTCGGCGCGCATCAGTTGCGGATTGGCCGCCTGTTCGCGAAACAGCGTAGTCGTGAGCATGCGTGCGGAATTCGACTCGACCGCCCAGTTCGATACAAGCACGCTGCGCGCGCCCGCGTAGAAAAAACCTCGCCCGAGACCGGACACCGCTTCGTTGCTGCTGCCGTCGGGGCTCGCTGTGTTGCACGCCGAGAGCACGACCCAGTCGGCGTTCAGACGCAGCGCGAAGACGTCTTCGAGCTTCAGGAAACCGTCGTCGCCGGGTTCATGCGTCAACGCGGGATTGGCCATGGCGAGCGCGGGCTGATCGAGACCGGCCAGCTCGCCGGCCTTCAATCCATGCGTTGCGAAGGCGACGACGCGATAACGCGAAAGGTCGATGCGCTTCACGTTGGCCTTGCTCGCCCGCGCGCCGAGGAAGACATCCGCCTCCCGATTCGCGCCGAGCGTGCGGGCGATGTCCGTCAGTTCGTCGGCGGTATCGGGTAATGCGGGCAAAAGCGCGAACGATTGTTCGAGAGTCGGCGGCGCGTCCTGATCCGCGCGTTTCACCGGTTCGTCCGATTGCAGCGCCTGCGCGACGACCGGCCCGACGCCATCGTCGGTCGCTGATATCCGCAACTGCCGTACGTTTGGCGCGCGCTCCGCGCCCTTGTTCGCAGCCGTCGAGAAAAGCGGATCGCCGAAGCCGACGAATGGCGCGCGCTCGTCGGTCGCGGCACGCATCGCGCGTTGCGCGACGAAGCTGCTCGTCGACGATTCCTGCACGACGGCGACGCGCCTGACGAGCCACGGCATCGCGGCGTAACCATTGCCGTCGGGCGGGGCGTCGGGCGGGACGGACGCCGTCAGCAGCACCGAGAACGGCAGCGCGCCGAGCGCGCTGTGCGGCACGACGACGAGCGTTCGGGCATCGCGCCAGAGCATCGCATCGGGTGCGAGAAGACGCGCGTACAGATCGTGCGCCGCCGCAACGTCGTAGCGCTTGAGCTTGCCATCGGCAAGATCGAGCGTCTCGCGAAGACGCGCGACCTCGTTCGCGATCTCGTCGCGGGAAATCGGCAGCACGCGCCAGCGGACATCGGTTGGCGTGATGGTCCAGACGTAGGTGTGACGCTCGCCGCAATAGATCGAAATCAGCGCCTCGCCGGGTTTCAGCGCGCGCTGGACATCGCCCGGCGTCGCGGTTCGCGGATCCAGCAGCGACGCGTAACCGGGATACCGGCGCGCGATTTCCTGACGCAGCGCCGTCTGCTCGTTCGACAGCGCGAGCAGTTGCTGACGCAGCGAAGCGATCGGCTGATCCGAGCGCTGCTGGTGATTCAACGCGCCATCGAGAAGCCTCGTCAGCACGCGAATGCGATTGGCGTCGTCCTGTTCGCGCCGCGCGAGTTCCGCGAGTTCGGCATCCGGAAGTTGCGCGCGCGCCGCGCTGAACGCTACGGCCTGCCGCACCGATGAATCCCGCGCGATATCCGCGACTCCGAACGCCTCGGTGGAGCCGTTCGGCCCGTTCGGATCGCCCTGGTTCATGCGTCCGAGCAACTCGAGGTACGCATCGAGGACGAGCCGCAGCCGGTAGAGCTGAACCGCGCCGCGATCGGCGCTGCCCGTGCGGCCGCCGAGTTGCTGAAGCAACACCGGAACCGCCTGCTGAAAAAGCCGAAGCGCGTTGCCGTCGTCGCCGAGCCGCGCCAGCGCGATGCCGAGATAGGCTTGCGTCTGCGCGACTTCCAGCGGCGGCACGAACGGACGGCGCGCCTGGGCATCGAGGATGCCGCGAAGCATGCCGGCCGCCCGGGTCGCCTTGCCCGTCTGCAGCAGCGCCATTGCCCATTCGATATGGCTCACCCCACGATATTCGAGCTGCATCGGATTGCTTTTCAGCCCGTCCGCGCGTGCCCTGAACACGGCCAGCGATTCGTCCCAGCGGCCCTGCATGTTGAGGATCAGCCCGAGCGTGCCGCGGCGGTTGCTGAACGCGGGCGCGTAAGGCGCGATATCCGATTTCGTCAGCGCGGCCAACGCGAGTTGTTCATAGCGCGCGGCTTCGGCAAGCTCGCCTCGGTTCATTTCGATCGTCGCGAGGTTGTCGAGCACGCGGCTGGTGTCGGCCGTCGCGAAGGCGTATGTCGACAAGGTCTTGCGCAGCGCATCGATGGCGTAGTAATCGGCCTCGCCCCACTCGCCCTGCTGCTGAAGCGATTTCGATAACGCGACAATGCGATTGATCACGGCGCTTTCAGCGGCTCGCCTGTCCTTCGAATTGACCGCTTGCGCGCGATACTGCTCCGCCAACGACAGACTCGAACGCCGCAGCTTTTCCGAGGCGGCGAAATTGCCGCGCACTTCCTGCATATACGCGGCGATGGCGTCATATTCGCCCTCCACCATGAGATGCAGGCGCGCCCAGTTGCGCTGCCGTCGGATCTCGGGCAGGGCGTCGTTGGCGCGGTCGAAGGCCTGAACGCCGTCATCGATCATGCCGAGCGTGATGTACAGGCGCATCAGCCACATCTGCGTGTTCGCGTAGCGCCGCACATTGAGCGGCCGCCATTCCGCTGCTGCCGCCTGAGCCGTGTCGATGGCCGCGAGCAGATCGCCGTATTGTTCCTGCGCGCCGGCGAGGTCCGTCTCGACGCGCCATCGATGACACCAGTCGCCGGTATCGTCGAAATCGGATGGCGGATCGGATGCGGCAGGCGCCGGCGACTCCGAAAACTGACGGCGCCGCTGCTTTCCAGTGCCGACACCGCCGAGACCCAGATCATCGCCGGGCGTGGTCAGACTGAACGCCTGTTTCAGATCGGCGATGCTCTGCTCGTAGCGCCCGAGACGCGCCTGCGCGACACCGCGTTTATGCAGCACGACGCAGCGGCGGTGCGCGTCGGCGGAATCCGGCAAGGCGAGTTGGGCTTGCTGTTCGAGCGTGGCCGTTGTGGACGCGTGTTCGGGCTGCGAAACGTCATCGGCAGACGGCGACTCCTGCGCGACACAGACCACGCCGGCGACCGACAGGAGCATCGAAGCAAGAAGTCTTGATGTCTTCGCAGACACGTGACGCCCTCCTCCGCGCAGGTTCGTGCTTGCCTGATATCACGCGCGGAGCAGACGGACCGTGCCCTTGCGTACAGATCTGTACGATTTCGGCAGCCCCAATGCCTTCCCGGCGATGAAGCACGGAATGCGCTGCGGGCTGACAGGCGCGAGTCGATGAATTCACGCCTCGCGCATGAATCGTTCGACGCACCCATACCCGAGACGGCGCTCGCGACCGAGCCTCGATGAACGAGTCCTGCCTGACGGCGAACGCCGGCGCGTCGGCCTTTGCGGACGTTTAGCCACCGATGCTCATCAGGCGGCTTTGCACAGAAGTCAAGGCAACGCCAAGTCGCTCGGAAACCAGACGTTCAGACACGTGCGAGACAAATCTGGAAACACCTACGCCAATCGTAGCTCCCGCAACACTTCAAGCACGTGTTGCGTGGAGCGCTCGACGTGCCCCGCACGATGTGCGATGCCAAGCTGACGCCACAACGCCGGGCGCAGCGGTCGCATGACAATGCGCTCGTCGGGTGGTGGCGCAGTCGCCTCATGAGGTAGCAGCGCGGCGCCATAGCCTGCCGCTACAAGGCTCTTGATCGCGTCGTTGTAGTTCAGCTGAATGCGAGGCGCGGGATGAAGCCCCGCGCTCGCGAACCACTCCACAGTCAGACGGGAAAGGCGCGTGCGCGTGTCATTGAGAATGAGTGGCCGGGCAGCGAGCCATTCGGGTGTAACGCGCGCCGGGCAACGCCAATGCGCCGGCACAAAGGCCATCATTGGGTCGCGCCTCCAAGGCGTTATCACGAGTCCGGCTATGGGCGGCTGAGGCAGTGCGACCAGCCCGACGTCCAGCCTTCCGTCCGCCAGCCTGGACAATGTTTCAGACGAAGTGAGCACGGACACCTGGACGTCGATAGCGGGATGGTGCTGGCGCAACACGTCAAGCGCCTGCGGCAGCAAGTGAGCGATTGCGCCAGTCGAAGCGCCGATCCGCGCGCGCCCTTCAAGCCCCTGCACTTGACGTTGAATATCATCGAGCGCTTGCTCCGCATCAGCAAGCAGTCGACGCGCGCGCTCCACCAGCACCTCTCCTATCGCCGACGGCCTTACCTGTCCGCGCTTCCGCGAAAGGAGCGGTGCCCCGATGCGCTCTTCGAGTTCGGCGATATGAAGGCTGACGGTCGGAGGCGCCAGATTCAGCGCGCGCGCTGCATCGGCAAATGAGCCACGCTCGGTGATCGCAATCAGAGTGCGCAAGCGGTCGAGGCTGATCTCTCGCATATCGGCGTCGTGATTCAGAAAAGCTGAATGTTCAGATTTGGAAAACCAGCTTTTCCTATTTTAGTCGTTGAAAGATCATTAGGGTTCGATCTTTCCCGATTACGACCACCCGGAGTATCCCGCTTATGAGCGCTCCCATTGTTTTCATCGATGGCGACCAAGGCACCACCGGATTGCAAATCCATGAACGTCTGCGCGAGCGGACCGACATCACGCTGTTCACGCTCGCTGCCGCGGACCGCAAAGATGCGCGACGTCGCGCGGAAGCGATCAACGCCTGCGACATCGCCGTTCTCTGTCTGCCTGACGTCGCCGCACGCGAGGCTGTGGAAGCCATCGTTAATCCTGCGGTCAGAGTAATCGACGCAAGTTCGGCCCACCGCGTACAGCCCGGCTGGACGTACGGCTTTCCAGAAATGACGCCGGAACAACCTGAGCACATCGCGAGCGCCCGTCGCTTGACAAACCCTGGCTGTTATCCCACGGGGGCAATTGGCTTGCTGCGTCCGCTTTCGCAGGCTGGACTCATACCAGGCGGCTATCCAATCAGCATTCATGCGGTGTCCGGCTACTCCGGACGCGGGCGCGCCGGCGTGGAAGAATATGAGGGGCCGGAAGCCGCCAGCGCGCCTTCATTCCAAGTCTATGGATTGCCACTCGCGCACAAGCACACGCCGGAAATCCAGACGTACGCTCAACTCGCTCAGCGGCCCATCTTCGTCCCTGCGATAGGTGCGTTTCGTCAGGGCATCGTGGTGACGGTCCCGCTGGAGTTGCGATTGCTCGCACCCAATGTGGACGGCGACACCTTACATGCTTGCCTCGCACGACACTATGCTGAATCGGCTCGCGTACGAGTCATGCCGCAAAGCCAATCGGGCGCCTTGAAGTATCTGGATCCAGAGGCGTTGAACGGTACGAACGACATGCACCTCAACGTTTTTCATAACGAGGAAAACGGTCAAGTCCTTCTGTCCGCTGTTTTCGACAATCTTGGCAAGGGCGCGTCCGGCGCTGCGGTTCAGAATCTGGATTTGATGCTCACGCGGCAATAGCGTTCGGCAGCACCTCCTCGCCGACGATCGTCGCCGATCTCGCGTATCCAGCGAATGTCCGGTGGTGGCCGTTCAGGGCGCCCTGACCGCGATCAGCCCAGTCACCCTGAACCTGTCGAGGAACCGATAGCGCGCCGTGCCCTCTTCCGGTCCCGCGGCCACCACGGCGCCGATACGCATGGTCTGACTTCCGGCGCCGGCGTAGCGCGGCCACAGCGCGAGGCCGGCGCCGTTCGGATCGCCGGTGCGCGCGAAATTCGTCCAGTAAGACTGAATCGTGCCGGACACCGCGATGTCCTGACTGCCGGGACTCACGCCGTTGATGGCCGGCAGATTGCCGAAGACATAAGGCACATCCGTGGCATGCGTCGCGACCGGGTTATACGGCGACGTTTGCTCGAAATGGTACACATACACGGGTGAGCGAATGCGGCGGCTTCGAGAGGCCATTCAGGCACTCGCAGATCAACTGATGGACAATATCGCCGCGTTTGTCGCGGGGCAGCCACGAAACATCGTTAGCGCACCGCGCGACGGCTTCCGTACGGATCTACCTTGGACTGATACGCCCCGACATTGCGCTCACAAGGGACTGCGTCCGTCGCCGGGCTGAGCCTGGCCCAGTATCCATCCTGTTCAGAACCAGAGGTCTCCGACTCGGGGAAGGTTGCGAACTGGACACACTGTCGATCGTCCGAACTCGCGAAGATGTCTTCGAGAGCGTCGCATCGTCCTGAACGACATCGTGCCTTGCGCGCAGGAAATCGTCGACCTGCCGATACGGCGCACGCAGATGGTGGACCGAGCTTCAGAGGGCCGTCAGGCGGCGCTCCGGAGCATCGTCGAGATTCGCGCGGGTCGTTGCGGCTCGCGCGATTTCGAGCCGGTTGCCACCGCGCGATTTTGCGCCATAGAGCGCGCGATCCGCGGCGGCGAGCACTTTTGCCAGCGTGTCTTCCTCGGTTCCGAAGCGCGCCATGCCGATGCTCACCGTCGCCTCGATCTCCACGCCGCCCGCCGTGCGCGTGACCGTCTGCGCGAATCGGCGAACGACGGCTTCGGCCAGGTCTTTCGCGCGGGCGCTTTCGTGCCCCGGCAACAGCGCTGCAAACTCTTCACCACCGATACGCGCCAGGATCGCATCGCGTCCGAGCACGCTGCGCAGAAGCCTGGCGAACGACTTCAGGACTTCATCGCCGGCTTCGTGCCCGAAGCGGTCATTGATCGCCTTGAAGTGGTCGAGGTCGAGCGCGAGACAGGACACGGGCGGAAAGGCGTTGCCTTCGCGGATGACGCGTGCGCCTTCTTCGAAGAACCATCGGCGGTTGCCCAAACCGGTGAGGTAATCGGTCTGCGATTCGCGTCGCAGATCGGCGTGGGCTTCGTCGCGCGCGAGGCGCAGGAGCGTCATCGGCAGGACGACGGAATAGAGCACCCCTTCGTACATCGTCACCTGACCGATGATCGCCAGCAAATGCGGTCCGAACGATGCCGCCAGCCACGGCAGAATGGTGACCCTGAACGCGTAGAAAAGCGCGTGACCGCCCGTGACGGCCACGGCGATGTTGCACGACTGCCTCCATTTCGAATCGCGCAGGCCGAGGAGCTCGCGCGCGGTCAGACCGCACACCACGGAGATGGGGATGGCGCTGAGGTACGCCCACATGACCGCTTCGCCGCGCTCGCCCGCGATGGCCCAGGCGAGTGCGAGCATCGACACAATGCCGACGGAGATCCGGCCGTACCGGCGTCCGTTAAGGAGCGCGACGCCCTGCAGGTTCAGCAGATACCCGCCGACGATGATGAGATTCGCCAGCGCGGAGCCCACGACGCCGGGAAGGCCGGGCACGCTATGTCGAATCGCGGCGGCGGCGCAGCCGAGCGCGAGCGTGGCGTAACCTGCTGCGAGCACGCCGAGCTCGCGCCTGCGCCGCGAATATGACCGGCGCTCCCAGAGCGTCAGGCCGCTGCTGGCGAGGAGCGTTCCGATTGCTAACAGGTAAAGGGTGATGAGGTCGACACGCATGCGCTCGTTGAGCTTTTCCCAGCCAAAGACGATCTGACATGACTCGTATACGGCAGAAAGATCGGAAAGTTGAGGGGAGCACGCGCACATTCACGCGCCACTTCCGTTGCCGCCCACGCGCTCGATCTCGCCTTCCTGCAACGCGCGCAGCAGCTTGCCCTGCGCGGTCATGCCGAGAATGCCGATTTCGTCCTGTCGCCCCGACAGGCGATGTGCTCGCGCCGCGCGATGCCCCGCCTCCCGGCCGCAAGCCGGCCCACTCCCGCTACTAGTGGGTTCCCTGATACCGATTTGATCTATGCGCGATGCGGCGAATCACGCGCGTTTCGAGCATTTCATCACGTCGATCGAACGCGCTGCGGCGTGCCGCTGCACGCGGGCGCTCATCGACCGATGTCGTCTTCTCCCCGCCGCACAAGGCTTTCGCCGGGGCGCGGCACGGCGATCATCGCGCCCGCGAGGATCGATTGGCATGCGTGTTGCCTTATAGGGTGCGCACGCCGGTTCCCGATCATTTCGTGCATCGGAAAAGCCGGCGATGAATACCAAACCCAAGGAGACAGCGATGCAAATGCCCGCGTATGCGCGGCCTCCGCGCGCGTTCGACATCACCCGGCGCTACGTGCGCTTCAGGGAGCAGCGGGACGACGGCTTCGTCGAATTCGATTTCTCGATCGGCGATCCGGCGCTGAGCGTCGAACTCGTGATGCCCCTGCGCGATTACCAGTCGTTCTGCCGCGCCAATCGCGTGATCTATCTCACGCGCGACGAAGGCGAGCTGCTCGATTTCGAAGAGTCCAAGTGGCGCTTCGGTCAGCCCGGCCTCTCTGAATGATCCCCATACCAAAGGAGTGACGAATGCAGATCGACATCAAGACTTCGGCGGTCGAGCAGGTGCGGCAGACCTTCTCGCACGTCGCGCGGCGCCTGGGCGCGGACAAACCCGCATCGCGCTACCAGGAGGCGACTTTCGACCTTCAGCCCGAGGTCAATTTTCACTATCGTCCGCTGTGGCAGCCAGAGTTCGAGCTATACGACAAGGGCCGCACGGCAATCGCGATGAAGGACTGGTACGCGTTCAAGGACCCGCGTCAGTACTACTACGGCGCCTACACGACCGCCCGCGCGAAGCAGCAGGACACGATGGAGAAGAATCTCGAGTTCGTCGCCAAGCGCCGCCTGCTCGCCGATCTCTCCGACGATGCGAAGGCGCACATCGCATCGATCATGGTGCCGCTGCGTCACGTCGAATGGGCAGCCAACACCAATAACTGCTTCGTGACGGGCTACGGCTGGGGCACGGCCATCACGCAGGCGACGATGTTTCATTGCATGGACCGGCTCGGCATCGCGCAGTACTTGTCGCGCATCGGGCTCGCGCTCGACGGCAATCAGGGCACGTCGCTCGTCGAAGGCAAGGCGCGCTGGATGAACGATCCGGCGTGGCAAGGGCTACGCCGCGTCGTCGAAGACATCATGGTCGTGCGGGACTGGTTCGAGACATTCGTCGCACAGAACCTCGTGCTCGATGGCCTGCTCTATCCGCTCGTGTACCGGCATATCGACGAGCGCATCTCGCGCCTGCATGGGCCAGGCCTCGGCATGCTCAACGAGTTCGCGAGCACATGGTTCGACGAAACCAGCCGCTGGGTCGATGCCACCGTCAAGACCGCGGCGGCCGAGTCGCCGGCCAACGCGGCCTTGCTCGCGCAGTGGGTGACGAAGTGGCGCGGCGCGGTTCTCGAAGCACTGAAGCCGCTTGCAACGGCCGCTCTCGGCGACGACGCGCATCACGCGCTCGAAGCAGTCGCGCAGACCTTCGATGCGCGCGTGGCCAAACAGGGCGTGGAGGTGAGCCATGGCTGATTCCGTGTTCATTGCGTTCCAGACGAACGACGATTCGCGGCCGATCATCGAGGCCATCGAAGCGGATAACCCGCATGCGGTCGTCAACGCGTTCCCGGCGATGGTCAAGATCGATGCCGTCGGCAGGCTCGTCATCCGGCGCGAATCGATCGAGGCGATCATCGGCCGCGACTTCGACCTGCGCGAGCTTCAACTGAACCTGATCTCGCTCAGCGGCAACATCGACGAGACCGACGACGAATTCATCCTCGAATGGAAAGCCTGAGCGGCGACACAAAGGAGACAAGGCAATGAGCACACAACAAACTGCGCCGAAGAAGCTGAGCATCAAGGAAAACTACGCGATGCTCACGCGCGGCCTCGGCTGGGAAACCACCTATCAGCCGATGGACGAGGTCTTTCCCTATGACCGCTTCGAAGGCATCAAGGTGCACGACTGGGACAAGTGGGAAGACCCGTTCCGTCTCACGATGGACGCCTACTGGAAGTATCAGGGCGAAAAGGAGCGCAAGCTCTACGCGATCATCGACGCGTTCCAGCAGAACAACGGCCAGTTCAACGTCACGGACCCGCGCTACATCAACGCGCTCAAGCTCTTTCTGACCGGCGTGAGCCCGCTCGAATACGCGGCGCATCGCGGCTTCGCGCTCGCGGGGCGAAACTTCCGCGGCGCGGGCGCACGCATCGCCTGCCAGATGCAGGCAATCGACGAGCTGCGTCACGCGCAGACGCAGGTGCACACGATCAGCCACTACAACAAGTATTTCAACGGCTTTCACGACTTCAAGCACATGCACGACCGCGTGTGGTACCTGTCGGTGCCGAAGTCGTATTTCGAGGACGCGATGAGCGCCGGGCCGTTCGAATTCGTGACGGCCATCTCGTTCTCGTTCGAATATGTGCTGACCAACCTGCTTTTCATGCCGTTCATGTCGGGCGCGGCATTCAACGGCGACATGGCGACGGTCACGTTCGGCTTCTCCGCGCAGTCCGACGAATCGCGCCACATGACGCTCGGCCTCGAAGTCGTGAAGTTTCTCCTGGAGCAAGATCCGGGCAACGTGCCGATCATCCAGAAGTGGATCGACAAATGGTTCTGGCGCGGCTATCGCCTGCTCACGCTCGTCGCGATGATGATGGATTACATGCTGCCCAAGCGGATCATGTCGTGGCAGGAGGCGTGGGAAACCTACTTCGAGAAGAACGGCGGCGCGCTCTTCCACGATCTCGAACGGTACGGCATCCGCATGCCGAAGTATCACGAAGTGGCGATGAAGGAGAAGGACCGCATTTCGCATGAAGCGTGGGGCATCTTCTACAACTACACGCACGCGGCCGCGCTGCACACGTGGATTCCGTCCGACGACGAGATGCAGTGGCTCGCCGAAAAATATCCGCGCACGTTCGACACGCTCTATCGTCCGCGCCTCGAACACTGGCGCGACGAGCAGAAGGCAGGCCGGCGCTTCTACAACAACACGCTGCCGATGCTGTGCCAGACCTGCCAGATTCCGATGGCCTTCACCGAGCCCGACGACCCGACGAAAATCTGCTATCGCGAGAGCGATTACCTCGGCAACAAGTTCCACTTCTGCTCCGACGGCTGCAAGGACATCTTCGACAACGAGCCCGAAAAATACGTGCAGGCGTGGATGCCGGTGCAGCAGATCTATCAGGGCAACTGCTTCCCCGAAGATGCCGATCCGGGCGCGCCCGACTTCGATCCGATGCGCGAAGTGCTGCGCTACTACCACATCCACCCAGGCGAAGACGGTCACGAGTTCGAGGACTCGCTCGATCGCGCGAACTGGCTGCGCTGGACCGGCAAGCCGAGTCACGGCGGCGAGGAAGCACCCGAAGCCCAGAAGGCCGCATAAGCACGGAACACAGGAGACGAATCATGTCAGTCATCGCATTGAAGGAAGGCTATACCGGCGAGATCCGGGACCGTATCGAGAACTTTCACGGCAAGCAGTTGCTCTTCGTCGGCTGGGAAGATCATCTGATGTTCTGCGCACCGCATTGCATTCCTGTCGAAGCGTCGACCCCGTTCGGAGCGCTCATCGACGACATGCTTCCGGCCATGTATTCCTCGCATCCCGATTGGCAAAGCGTCGACCTCAGAGCGGCCGAGTGGTTCAGATCGGGCGTCCCGTTCACGCCCGACTTCGACAGATCGATCGGCGAGAACGGACTCGGCCACAAGGCGGTGATCCGCTTCCGCACGCCGGGGCTGAAAGGCATCGGCGGATCGTGCAGCTAGAAGACGATGAAGGAGAGGATGCGATGAGCTATCAATTGACCATCGAGCCCATCGGGCAGACCATCGAGATCGAGGACGACCAGACCATCCTCGATGCGTGCATGCGCGCGGGCGTCTGGCTGCCGCATGCGTGCTGTCACGGCCTGTGCGCGACCTGCAAGGTGCAGGTCGTGGACGGCGAGATCGAGCACGGAGCGGCGTCGCCGTTCGCGCTGATGGACTTCGAGCGCGACGAGCGCAAGTGCCTCGCGTGCTGCGCAACGGCGCAATCCGATCTGACGATCGAAGCCGATATCGACGAGGACGAGGACGCGCGCCATTTCCCCGTGCGCGACTACACGGGACGCGTGAAAGACATGGTGGATCTCACGCCGACGATCAAGGGCATCTTCGTCGAACTCGCCGGAGACGGCATAGAGTTTCAGGCGGGACAGTACGTGAACGTGCATATTCCCGGCGAAGCCATGCCGCGCGCATTCTCGCTAGCGGACAAGCCCGCCTCGCGCACGGTGATCGAACTCAATGTGCGGCGCGTGCCCGGCGGCAAGGGCACCGGCTATCTGCACGAACAGATCAAATCGGGCGACGAGATCCGCTTCAGCGGCCCGTACGGACGTTTCTTCGTGCGCAAGTCTGATCCGCAGCCGGTGATACTCATCGCGGGCGGGTCGGGCCTGTCGAGTCCGAAGTCGATGCTGATCGACATGCTCGAAGCAAACGACGCGCGACGGATCACGCTCGTTCATGGCGCGCGCAATCGCGCGGAGCTGTACTACCACGAACTCTTCCAGCAACTCGAAGCACAGCACGCGAACTTCACCTATGTGCCCGCGCTTTCCGATGAAGCGTCGGACTCGACATGGACAGGCTTTCGCGGCTACGTTCATGACGCTGCAAAGGCGCATTTCGACGGCGTGTTTCGCGGCCACAAGGCGTATCTGTGCGGACCGCCCGTGATGATCGAGGCCGCGATCCGCACGCTCATGCAGGGCCAGCTTTTCGAGCGCGACATCTATACCGAGAAGTTCCTCACCAGCGCGGACGGCGCCGATGCGCTGGCGAAGAGTCCGCTGTTCAAATCGATCTGAACGATCAACGGAGACACGCCATGAACCACGATACGATCGACGCCCTTCTGAACAAGATCAACGACAGCGCAACGAGCGAGGGCAATCCGCGAACGAAGGCCATCGTCAACCGCATCGTCCGCGATCTGTTTCATACGATCGAAGATCTCGACGTTACGCCGAACGAGTTCTGGACGGCGCTGAATTTTCTGACCGAAACAGGCCAGCGCGGCGAATTCGGCCTGATCGCGGCGGGACTTGGCTTCGAGCATTTTCTCGATCTGCGGCTCGACGAAGCGGAGCGCAACGCGGGCCTCGAAGGCGGCACGCCGCGCACGATCGAAGGGCCGTTGTATGTCGCCGGCGCGCCGGAATCGTTAGGCCACGCACGCATCGACGACGGCAGCGATCCCGGCGAGACGCTCGTGATGCGCGGCCGCGTGCTGGGCGACGACGGCCAGCCGCTCGCGGACGCGCTGGTCGAAGTGTGGCATGCGAATCATCTGGGGAGTTACTCGCACTTCGACAAGTCGCAGCCCGCGTTCAACCTGCGCGGATCGATCCGCACCGACGCGCAAGGGGGCTATAGTTTCCGCAGCGTCGTGCCGGTGGGTTACAGCGTGCCGCCGGGCGGCAAGACCGAGCAGTTGCTCGATCAGCTCGGCAGGCACGGTCATCGCCCCGCGCATATTCATTTCTTCGTGTCGTCGCCGGGATATCGCAAGCTCACGACGCAAATCAATATCGAAGGCGATCCGTATCTGTGGGACGATTTCGCGTTCGCGACGCGCGAAGGTCTCGTGCCTGAGCTGAAGAAGGCCGAAGGCGCGGAAGGTAAGCCTTATGGCGTCGAGAGCAACTTCGGGCTGATCGATTTCGACTTCACGCTCTCGCGTGAGCGCAGCGACGTACCGACGACCGAGGTGGAACGGGCGCGCGCCACGGCCTGACCATCGATGCTTCAGACCATAACGAACATACAAGGAGACACGATGAAGCACCTCATCAGCGCATGCGCGATCGCCTGTGCAATGCTCGCGACTTCCGGCGCGCACAGCGCCGACAAACGGCCGAACGTCCTTCTGATTGTCGCGGACGACCTCGGCTACTCGGATATCGGCGCGTTCGGCGGCGAGATCGACACGCCGAATCTCGACCGCCTCGCGAAGGACGGCCTGCGCATGACCGATTTCTACGCGTCGCCGTTCTGCTCGCCCACCCGCGCGATGCTGATGTCGGGCGTCGACAATCATCGCGTGGGACTAGGCGGCATGGCGGAACTGCTCACGCCCAAGCAGCGCAGCGCAGCGGGTTACGAAGGCTATCTGACGCATTCGGTGGTCACGTTCCCGACACTGCTCGAGCAAGCCGGCTATCACACTTACATGGTCGGCAAGTGGCATCTGGGGTTGACGGAGGAATACAGTCCCGCGCAACGCGGCTTCGAGCAGTCGTACGCGATGGTGCAAGGCGGTGCGAGCCACTTCGACCAGACCGGCATCATCACGACCGATCCCGACAAGACGCCGAAGGCGATGTATCGCGAGAACGGCAAGCTCGTCGATCTGCCGGACAACTTCTACTCGACGACCTTCTACACCGACAAGATGCTGTCCTACATCGACAGCAATAAGGGCGACGGCAAGCCGTTCTTCGCCTATGTCGCGTACACCGCTCCGCACTGGCCGCTGCAGGCTCCCGACGAGTACATCGCGAAATACGAGGGCAAGTACGATGTCGGCTACGAGGCAATCCGTGCGCAGCGTCTCGCCCGGATGAAGATGCTCGGCATCGTGCCGAAGGACATGCAGGCCTACGAAGGCAACAATGCGTGGCCGAAATGGAGTTCGCTCACGCCGGTGCAGCAGCGCATCGAGTCGAAACGCATGGCCGTGTACGCCGCGATGATCGAAGCGATGGATGCGCAGATCGGACGCATCGTTGCGCATCTGAAGGAGACGGGACAGTATGACAACACGCTGATCTTCTTCATGTCGGACAACGGCGCGGACGGCAACAGCATCCTCGACGAAGCCGCAGATCGCGACTGGATCAGGCGCCATGCCGACAACAGCATTGCCAACACCGGACGCAAGGGCTCGTTCGTCGAGTACGGTCCCGGCTGGGCACAGGTCAGCGCGACGCCGCTGCATCTGTACAAGGCATTCGCGCACGAGGGCGGCATCGCGGTGCCGAACATCGTCGTGATGCCGCACTCGTCGCGCGTGGGGCAAATCAGCCGCGTGCCCGCGCACGTGACCGACATCGCGCCGACCATCCTTCAACTCGCAGGCGTGCAACCGCCCGACGGCAGATTCGACGGGCGTCCGGTGTTTCGCATGCAGGGCACGTCGATGCTGAGCTTCCTCTCCGGTCAGAGCACGAGGGTTCACGCGCAGTTCACCGAAGGCTGGGAACTGAATGGGCGCCGCGCGATGCGCAAGGGCGACTGGAAGATCGCGTATGCGAACAAGCCGTGGGGCAAGGATCGCTGGGAGCTGTATCACGTGAGCGTCGACCGTTCCGAGCTGCATGATGTCGCCGCGCGTTATCCGGGCAAGCTGAAGGAACTCGTCGCGGACTACGAGCAGTATCAGACTGCGAACGGCGTGCAAGACATTCCCGGTCTCGCGGATCGCCCCGGCTACAGCAACGGAACGCATTACTATCAAGATGAACTCGATACGAACCAGTAAGCGCAGCGTGCTCGTGGCGGCGTCGTTCGCGGCGCTTTGTTCGCAGGCGTTCGCGTCAGCCGACAAGCCGCTGTGCGAAGCGTATCGCGGCGTGCCCGACGGATTCGGTGCGATGCACGGCGACGCGCCCAATCGCGCGGGCATGATCGCGATTCCCGCGGGGCGCTTCCGCATGGGCTCGAACGAAGGCTATCCGGAAGAGCGCAACGTGCAGCCGGTCAGGCTCGACGGCTTTCTGATCGACGCGCACGAAGTGACGAACGCGCAGTTCGCCCTGTTCGTCCGCGCGACCGGCTACGTCACCGAAGCGGAGCGCAAGCGCGATCCCGCCGACTTTCCCGGCATGCCCGCCGAGCAGTTGCGGCCGGGGTCGGTGGTGTTCGTGTGGCCTGACGGCGCGCAACAGTTCGAGCAGTCCTATCGATGGTGGCGCTTCGAGCCGGGCGCGAACTGGCGGCATCCGTATGGGCCGGGCAGCGGCATCGTCGGCAAGGAGAATCATCCGGTCGTGCAGGTGACCTATCGCGATGCTCGGGCTTACGCAAAGTGGCTCGGCCATGATCTGCCGACCGAAGCGGAGTACGAATACGCCGCGCGCGGCGGCAAGGAAAGCGAGACATATCCCTGGGGCAACACGTTGAAGGCCGGCGGCAAGTACATGGCCAATACCTGGCAAGGCGACTTCCCGGCACACAACCAGGCGGCCGACGGACACAAAGACACTGCGCCCGTCGGATGCTATCCCGCCAATGGCTACGGATTGCTCGATCCGGTAGGCAACGTGTGGCAGTGGACGAGGGACGTCTACCAGGACCGGCATCCGGCGGACGAGGCGCAGAATCCCCTCATCGTCAAGGTAGCCGAGCCGTTCGACGATGAGCGACATCCGGCGCGCGTGATCAAGGGAGGGTCGTTCCTGTGCGCGCCGAACTTCTGCGTGCGCTATCGGCCTTCGTCGCGCCAGCCACAGGATCCGACGCTCGGCACGGTTCACATCGGATTCAGAACGGTGTTGAGAGCGCCTCGACACGACGCCATCACGCCGACTCCCGATGAATAGGCGTGGTCGGGAACGAATAGAACGCCACGGATATGCCGCCCCTTCGAATAAGGCGCGCTCGGCCGCAGTTCCTCAGGGTGTCGATGCTGGCCCCCCGACCGTCGCAGGCTTGCGCTTGCGTTCGGCATTCTGCACATTCTGGGGGTACGTTGCCTGTGCGCCAGCCGCGTTGTAGCCGTGCTTTTTCAGATCGCTCAACTCAGCATTCTTTTGGGCACGCCGCGCCTTGCTCTCTGCTTTGCGTTGCGCCTTGTCTGACGCAGTTGGTACGGCAGCGGACGCCTCCGCCATCTGCGCGCGAGCCATGGGAATAGCAACCGCCAGCGATGCAAGAACAACGATGCAGCGCGAGAGAATACGAACTTGACACATTTCGAAAGGCTCCTGTTCATTAGAAAGGCATTGATCGGCACAGCAAACCGTCAATTGAAGACGTGCCCGAGATGAACGGCTCGCAAGGTAATCGATGTCGAACTACCGTCCTCACGCGTGTAGGCCGTGCCGGGCATGCAGCTGCCGGGCTAGAACTTATGTCGGATTCCGACCATGACGAGGCCTTGAGTGCTTGCTCCAGAATCGATGTCCCAGGAACCGATAACCGCTTGGGCGGGACCACTACCGTTCGTGCCGCTGGCATGCGCATATCCCCCGAACGCGTATACATCGGTACGCTTGCTCAACAGGTAATCGACGGCCAGTCCGATTTGATTTTGCTTCGCGGACGAATCCCCGAGAGACTTCATGTAGGTGTAGCCAATTTCGGTCTGGAACGCCGGCGTCACGTTCCAGACCGCATAGACTGATCCGACGTGATATTTTTCCGTGCGTGTGAATGTCGACGCGGCGTCCGGACTGTATTCCGAAAAGCTGTAGTAGCCGCCCAGCACGACGGGACCGATCGTGTAGGCGCCGCCCGCGCGCGCGATGTTGATAGAACGCGCTGTCTTGTATGCGCTGTTGACCGAACTGTTGAACAAGGAGCTCGCCGATGAGGCGCCTCGCGTCGACAAACTGCTGTTTCCGTTGTCGATATGCAGGTAGCCCACCGCGGCCGTAGCCGGCCCGAACGTGTACGAGGCGGCACCGCTGTATGTCTGCCCGGAACCCACCGACCCGGCGATACCGCCGAACGAATACATCGCGCCCATTTGCAGACCGGCCCAGTTCGGACTCATCCACTGAACGCCGTTATTGATCCGGATGCTGCTGTCGGCATTGTCGATGTCGCCGGGGCTCGTGAATACGCCACCCAGATAATAGTCACCTTGAATCGGCTGCACGATGAAGGTGAGCGGTTCGTATTGCCGACCGAACGTCACGGTCCCCCAGGTATCCTTGGATACGCCCACGAAGGCCTGACGCCCGAACATCAGGCCGCCCTGCCCCAATTTCCCCGTATTGGGATCGAAACCGTTTTCGAGCGTGGCGACAACCTTGAATCCACCTCCGAGGTCTTCGCTCGTTTTCAATCCCCACCTGGACGGCTGCTCGCCGCCGTTTGTCATCGCGAACTGAGTGCTGTGTCCCGCGCTGTTGTGCACATACATCAAGCCGGTATCGACGATGCCATACAGCGTCACCGAACTCTGTGCATGCGCGCTCGCGCCCGCGGCCACAAGACACGTCGCAGCCACGATATTTGCGTAAGCTTTCATGATCTTCTCTTTAAATTAGTATGACTAACTATATAAATAAAACTTCGAGGAAATCGCCGGAACGGCGCCGTTCGCGATAATTTTTGGTCAACGGCATTCGCCGCGTTAAACGCGGCACGCGCGGTACGAGTCTCGTCAGCGTCTCATTACGCTTGCTCGTTCGGCAGGCAGGCCGGGAAACTTCCTGAAAGGCCGGCCACGCCCACCACGACGCCGCAAATCCGGGATGCGAGTCAGCCTTTGGCGCCGCTCAAACGATGTGCATGAATCTGTTTCCAGATGGACACTTCGTCCGTTACCAAGTATTCGTTAATGACTCGCCCTTCAGTGACTTCGAGATGCGTCATGCCCATCACATAGACCGGCGCGCCCGTGGGCTCGCCGAAATGGCCGAATCCCGTGTGCGTTCCTCTCAGGTTCCAGCGCAAAGCAAGGCGGACCGGTCTCTCGGCATCGCGATTGATTCTCACAGCGTCGATCTGATACACCGCGTCCGGGAACGACGCGAGGTATCCGACAACGAAGGCATCGATGTCGCTGTAGCCGTAGCGGAGATCGCCGCCCGGCGCATGGAGCGACGCGCCGTGAAAATATAAATCGCGAATCGCCGAGGTGTCTTTCTCGTTCCAGATGCGGCTCATTCGGTCCATGATCGCGAGAACTACACCGTCATCCGGCAATGGGTCTCTCAGGGCGCTGGGTCGATCATCTTCGGGAACGAAGAACGTCACAGACTGCCCGTTCCGAAGCTCCCGCTCGACCATTTCCAACGCGAGCGTGCAAGGATCGAGGCCCAGACAACGCGCAAACGCGGCCTAATCTCGCACCAGCCACTCCTCGACAACCTTTCCACCTCGCACCCAACAATCGGCAATGATCCGACTGCGCACCATGCGTCCTGTCGCCCGACCCAGGATGCCGTCTCCGGTATGCCGCATCACTGAGGTCAAGCGGTGTGACGACAGGAACGATCCGTCGTCATAGCCGGTCCAGATCACGTCCTCGCCAATCAACTGGCGGTCCGGAAACTGATGCAGCGTCTGCAGCGTTTGCGAGGTCACGCCATCGTTGCTGCCGGTGAAACCGGTGGGCGCGCGCAGCAAAATGTCCGCAGCATAGTATTCCTGCAACTTGCGCCCGACGCCTCGTTCTTCCCAGATCTCGCGCGTGATGCCGTAAATGTAATCGGGTACTGTCGCGTATTTTCCCAGCTCGTACTTCATCTTGTTTCGCCCCTCTTCCGTCCAATGATCGAATTCAACCTTTCACCGCGCCCTGTGTCAGTCCGCCGACAATCTGTTTCTGGAAGACGAGCACGAGCACGATCAGCGGCAAGGTGATGCTCACCGCACCCGCGACCCCCTGCATCAGCAACGAGGTGCTCTCTGTCGAGATGACGTTGGCAATCGCGGCGGGCATGGTCATCTTGTCGGAGTTGATCAGTGACGAGCTGAACAGAAAATCGTTGTACGCCAAAAGGAAGCTGAACAGCCCTGTCGTCACGATGCCCGGCCACATGACAGGCATGATCACCCGGTAGAACGCCTGAAAACGCGTGCATCCGTCTACCAGTGCGGCTTCGTCCAGTTCGTTGGGAATGTTCACGAAGAACGACCGCAACATCCAGATCGTGAACGGCTGGTTGGTCGCCACGAGCACGAAGATCAGCGTGAAATAGGTATTGCGAATACCCAGCGCGTCGAACACGGTGTAGAACGCCGGGAGCAGACTCGACTGCGGAATCGCCCGGAACAGCAGGGCGACAATCAGCAGCCAGAAGCCCGATACGCCCCGGTAACGCGACAGGCCATAGCCGGCCAGGCAACCGACGACGAGTGAAATGGTGATTGTGCAGGCGGTCACCAGCGCGGTATTGAGAAAGTTTCGATAAAACTCCTTGCCGATCCACAGATTGCGGTAGTTATCCAGCGTGAACGGCGCGAGCCATTTGACTGGCGTACTGAATGCGTCGACGTAGTGTCGGAAAGAGATAATCGCGGTCCACAGGATGGGAAGCGCCGAGATCAGCGCCCACAGGACAAGTCCTGTGTAGAGTGCTGCGGAAAGCGAGACGCTGCGCTTGTTCATCAGACTACCCTCCGCTGTTCGCGCCATGTTCTGACAAGCAATGGCGTAAGCAAGACAAGAATGCCGATCAAGGTCAGGACCGCCGATGCGCTCGCCTTGAACGGGTTGCGCTCCACCAGCAGCGTGTAATAAGTCAGGTACTGAACACTGGTGGTAAATGCACCCTGTGTGAGCACGACGACAGGCTCAAAGACCCGGTACGCGTCCATCACGTGGATCAGCGTGATGAAAACGATCAGCGGCATCAGATGGGGCAAGGTCACGTAACGGAATTTCTGGAAGCGTGACGCGCCATCGATCGTCGCCGCTTCGAGGGCGTCGACGGGCACCGATTGCAGACCCGCATAGAGAATGATGAAAGCGAACGGGACCACCTGCCAGATGCCGTACAGAATGATCAGTAGCCTTGCCGACCAGGCGTGCGCCATCCAGAACACGTGCACGCCAAAATGCGCGAGCAGGTCCGGAACCAGACCGCCATCCCGGAACAGCCATTTGATCGACAGCGCAGCAACAAGTGGCGTGATGACGAAGGGCAGCAGCGACGCGGTAATGAACACCCCTTTCAAGCGCTTTGCGGCGCCATTCACGCCCAGCGCGAGAAGCAGCCCGATGACCAGAACGAAAGGGAGCGTCGCGAAGGTATAAAACATGGTGAAACGCAACGCACCGATGAACTCGTTGTCACGGTCTTCGACGGGACCATTCATATCAACTGTCGTGGCGGCCACCGCTGTCATGCCACCCGGAGACGGCGTCTCACTCGTAGGCAGGCCCAGCACGCGACGGTAGTAATCAAGCCCGACAAAACGGCACTGCTGAACCGCGCGTCCGCCTGCATCGAGCTTGACCCGCTGGGACCACGACTCCTGCTTGCCGAACGGCGTCACTTCTTCGATTTTGACTGGCTCCATGACCAGCGTGCAGTTACGCACCGACAGGTAGAAGGTAATGACAAGGGGCGCTGCCAGTAACAGCACCATGATGGCTACGGACGGGCCGACAAACTGGAGGAAGGTTCTCGCTTTCATCTCAACTCTCGCCAGGGTTCAGGGATACCGCGATTACTTCAGGTATCCTTTTTCCGCGGCCGCCTCCTTGTAGGCTGCTGCCGCTGCATCGAGCGCCTGCTGAGGCGAGCTCGTGCCGGCAAGCGCGTCCGGAATGAACCGGCCGAGCGCTCCCGTCGCCAGACCGAGGTAGGGCTCGGTCGGCCAGATCGGCGCGCCCGCCTTCATCGACATCAGCACGCCGGTTCCGAAGCGCGTGGGCTTATACACGGAACGGACCCAGATCGTTGCATCGTTTCCGGCCTTCGTGTTGTTTTCGTCAAGCGCATTCATCAGCACCTGGAAGACCGTGTCACGATTGGCGGACATGTTGGCCGGAAGGGCAACGCCGTCCCACCACAAGTGGGTTGCGCTCTTACCGCCCGGCATGACGGCCGGCGCCGCGGCGAACGCCATCTTCCCCACGACCTTCGATGCGGCAGGATCGTCCATGCGCTGAGCCCGGCTTGCCCACAGCACGCCCATGGCAGCCTTTCCCTGCTGGAACTGGTTCATGACATCGTCTGAATTCGACGCGAGATAATTCGGCGTCATGTAAGGCAACATCGACTTCATCAGTTCGATCGTCTTGACGCCCGCCGGCCCGTTGAACGCGGGCGCGGCCGAACCGGGCTGAAACAGCTTGCCTCCGAAACCTTCGTACAGGTTGACGAACTCGGTGGAAATATCCCAGCCCTTCGAGAAGGTTTGTGCGATCGGATACGGGATCGACGGATCTTTCGCCTTGATGGTCGCAGCCGCCTGGAGCATCTCCTGATAGGTGGTCGGAACCTTGATGTTGTACTTGTCGAACAGGTCCTTGCGATAGAAAAGATTCTGCGCATTTTGCTGGAAGGCGATAGCGAGTACCTTGCCGCCCGTTTTCACCAGCATGCCATCTTCAATGTGGTACGTGTCCCGGTACTTGCTCACCAGGTCGGTCATCGGCTGCAACTGGCCCTTTGCCGCGAGACTGCTGTACACCTCGCTGGACATGATCGCGGCGTCGAAGACCGATTTCCCGTTGGAGGCAAAAGCAAGCTCCACCTCCGAACTGTCGTCCGGCACGATCTTGACCGATGCCTTGATCTTCCCGTTGTTGCATTGTTCGATAACCTTTGCAATATGCAGCGCCGAAGGCATCGCGCTCGAAATGATGCTGATGTTTCCGGAACCCTGGATATCCGTGCATTCCGCGAAAGCGGTTTGCGCCACGAGGCTGGTGGCAACGCACAGTGTCAGCAGCGTTCGATTGATAGGGAAGTTCATGCCGTCTCCGATATATCGTTTTCTAGTCAATGTGTCAGGCGAATGCGTTGAGTCGTTTCGCCGTCGAACAAAAAGCAGCGCTGCGCCTGCACGCCGAACCCGACCGGCTTCTCGATGTCGGTGCGGAAGTTCTTGTCCGCGCGCGCGGTGATGAACTGGTGATCGAGTTTCAGCGTCACGGTCGTGGCGTCACCCAGCAACTCGAACGAGAACACGTCGCCACGAATCTCTCCGGCGCCGTGCTCCACGACCGAGAGATCCTCTGCCCGCACACCGAGAACGACGTTCTTGCGCGTCATCGCGCCGAATCCCGGTATGGCGATCTCGCAGCCGGACGAACGGCTCGTGAATACGCCGTCGCGCAGCTCGCCGCTCACCAGATTCATTGCCGGAGAACCGATGAAGCTCGCGACAAACACGTTGTCTGGATCGTTGTAGATCTGCTCGGGCGTGCCGATCTGCTGGATCTCGGCCTTGCTCATCACGACCACGCGGTCCGCGAGCGTCATCGCTTCCACCTGGTCGTGCGTCACGTAAATGGTCGTCACGCCCAGGTCATGATGCAGATGCTTGATGTGCGCCCGCATGCTGACCCGAAGCTTGGCGTCGAGATTGGACAGCGGTTCGTCCATCAGGAAGACCTTCGGTTTGCGCACGATCGCCCGCGCGAGCGCCACACGCTGGCGCTGGCCGCCGGAAAGCTCCCGCGGGCGACGCTTGAGCAACTCGTTCAGTTCGACCTTCGCACAGGCCTGCATGACCGCCGGGTGGATCTGGGCGGAGGGCGTGCCGCGAATGCGCAGCGGAAAGCTGACGTTCTCGTACACCGTCATGTTCGGATACAGGCCGTAGCTCTGAAACACCATGGCGACGTCCCGGTCCTTCGGTTCGAGCTTGTTGACGCATCGGTCACCGATCCAGATCTCGCCATCCGTCGGACTTTCAAGCCCGGCCACCATGCGCATGGTGGTGGTCTTCCCGCAGCCTGACGGCCCCAGAAAAACCAGAAACTCGCCATCGGCGATATGGAGCGACATGCGCTTCACGCCGACCGTATCACCCCACTTCTTGACTATCTCTTTCAGTTGAATCGCGGCCATGATGTCCCTTCTCCCTGGCTGATCGGCGCGAAGCCGATCCTTGCGCCCATTGTCTGTCTGCCGTCGTGATTTCGGTTCAAGCGGCGGTCCAGCCTCCGTCCACCATCAGCGCCGATCCGGTCACCATGGCCGAGGCTTCGGACGCGAGAAACACCACCGCGCCCATGATGTCGCTCAACTGCCCCACCCTGCCGAGCGCGATCCGCGAGGTCACGAACTCCCTGAACCCTTCGTCGCGAAACATGCCTGCCGTCATTGCGGTTTCGATGAAGGTCGGACAAAGCGTGTTGACCCTGATCCCTTGCGGTCCGAGCTCCCACGCAAGCGCCTTGGCCATACCCTCCATCGCATGCTTCGTTGCGCAGTAAAGCGTGCGGCGCGGCCCTCCGACATGACCCATCTGGCTCGACACCGTGATGATCGATCCGCCGCGCCGCCCGGCGACCATGCCTCGCGCCACTTCCCGCGTGACGTACAGCGTGGACTTGAGATTGAGCGCCGTGACCGCATCGATATCCGAGTCCGGTGTGTCGGCCAGAAGCGCCGGGCGGTTCGTTCCCGCGCTGTTCACCAGGATGTCGAAGGGACCGCTCTGCGCGATCCGCTCGCGTACAGCCGCCGAATCCGTCACATCCAGCGGCAACACGGTTGCCCGCCCACCTCGTTCCTTGATCGCCGCCGCCACGGTCTGCAACTCGTCCCTCGAGCGGGCGGCGAGCGTCACCGCCGCTCCCGCCTGAGCGAGAGCGGCTGCGGCCGCAGCCCCGATACCGCGGCCGGCGCCCGTCACCAGCGCCGTGCGTCCATCGAGCCTGAATGATGGCAAGCTCGGCAAGACCGGCGTGGAAGAACTGCTGCTCATGCTGCTTTACGCGGAACGGGCGGCACCTTTTCGCCGCGGTCGAAGGCTTCCCATCCGTGGCCCTCGAACGGATCCACGCCGAGTTGTTGCATCACATGCGGGAAGTCCACCATGACCCAGTTGTCGACGATCTTGCCGTCGACCACTTTCCAGAAATCCATGTAGCGGATTTCGACGTTCCGGCCCGTTGGCGCGATACCCATGAACTCGCCGGAATGCACGGCGTGCTGGGCGCCGAAGGCCGCCATCCATTCGCCTTGCACGAGACGCGCCTCGTCGATGCAGACCTTGTCTGAGAACGCTGCCTGGAACGGCCGCTGCCAGTTGTTCTTGAACTCGCTCACGCCGCGTTTCGTGCCGCACCCCGCATTGCCCATCCAGCGGAACTCGCGCGCGAAGAAGGCTTCGATGCCATCGATCGTGTGATCATTCAATCCGTCGACCATGGACTCGATGACCCGCTGCGTTTGCGCAGTACGCGAGAGGTCATTGTCACGCGTCAGATAGCCCTGCTGGGGGCGCGCTCCCTTTCCGTCGCCCGCGACGAACGACGCTTCATCCGGATTCACCATCGAGATGCGAGCGCCGCTATCCAGCTTCTCCCAACCGTGCCCGCCAAACGGATCCACGCCGAGCTGCTGCATGACATGCGCAAAGTCGACCATGACCCAGTTATCGACAATCTTGCCGTCGATCACTTTCCAGAAATCCATGTAGCGGATTTCAACGCGCTTGCCCGTCGGCGCGATGCCCATGAACTCGCCGGAATGCACGGCGTGCTGGGCGCCGAAGGCGGCCATCCAGTCGCCCTGCACGAGACGCGCCTCATCGATGCAGACCTTGTCTGAAAACGCCGCCTGGAAGGGACGCTGCCAGTTATTCTTGAATTCGCTCACGCCTTGTTTCGTGCCGCAACCCGCGTTGCCCATCCAGCGGAAATCGCGCGCGAAGAAGGCTTCGATGCCGTCAATCGTGTGATCGTTCAGACCATCGACCATGGTTTCGATCACGCGCTGCGTGTCCGCCGTGCGCGACAGGTCGTTGTCGCGCGTCAGATAGCCTTGCTCGGGACGCGCCCCCTTGCCACGGCGTGCCGTCACGCGCGCAGGATTCAGCGCCTCTCGCGCGGGAACGGGCTCGTACCACGGCACGTCGGCGCGATCGCCGTAACGCCGCACCCGGATATTGGCCTGCTCACCGTGACCAGCGAAATTCTCCATGTGGCACAGGCGCGAGCAGTATTCGCCGATCATCGCGGAAGCGGCGTCGGTCGTGACCTTCTGATACGTGCAGGTCTTGAGGAACTTGCCCACCCACAGGCCGCCCGTATAGCGCGCGCTCTTGTTCGTCGGCAGCGTGTGATTGGTGCCGATCACCTTGTCGCCGAAGCTCACGTTGGTGCGGGGGCCGAGAAACAACGCTCCGTAGTTCGTCATGCGCTCGAGGAAATAGTCCGGGTTCGAGGTCATGACCTGCACGTGCTCCGAGGCGAGTTCATCCGCCTTTTGCACCATTTCCTCGTAACTGTCGCAGACAATGACTTCGCCGTACGTTGCCCAACTGGCCGCTGCAATCGAGGCGGTCGGCAGCTTTGTCAGTTGACGCTCGATCTCGCGCATCGTGTCCTGCGCGAGGTTTTCGCTATTGGTGAGCAGCACGGCCGGCGACGTCGGTCCGTGTTCGGCCTGACCCAGCAGGTCGACAGCGCACATCTCGCCATCGACGCTCTCATCGGCGATCACGAGCGTTTCGGTCGGGCCCGCGAAGAGATCGATGCCCACGCGGCCAAAGAGCTGGCGCTTGGCTTCCGCCACGAACATGTTGCCCGGCCCGACGATCATGTCGACGGGTGCGACCGACTGGGTGCCGAGCGCCATGGCCGCCACGGCCTGCACGCCGCCCAGTACGAGAATCTCGTCCGCGCCGGCAAAATGCATGGCCGCGACGATCGCCGGGTGCGGTGCGCCCTGATACGGCGGCGCCGTCGCAATGACGCGCTTCACACCGGCGACCTTCGCCGTCAGTACGCTCATATGTGCCGAGGCAATGAGCGGATACTTGCCGCCCGGTACGTAGCAGCCCACCGCGTTGACCGGAATGTTGCGATGACCGAGGATCACGCCGGGCAGCGTCTCCACCTCCACATCCTTCATGCTGTCACGCTGGATCTGCGCAAAGCGCTGGATCTGGGCCTGCGCGAAAAGAATGTCCTCCGTTTCCCGCGCCGACAAGGTACGCACGGCCTTCTCGATTTCCGCCGGCGACAGGCGGAAATCACGCGGGTCCCAGTTATCGAAGCGGCGGCTGAATTCCCGCACCGCATCATCGCCACGTTGCCCGATGTCCTTGAGAATCGACTCGACGGTCTGCCGCACCTGGGCATCGTCGTCCGCGCGCAACTGGGCATCCTTGCCACGCTTGAGATATCGAATCATTTCGTCTCCTTATATCACTATCCAAATTCAGTTTTGCATTCGTATGCAAAGCTTGTTCCGAAGTTGAGATTTCTTCTGCAACCGGGCCATGATTCGCCGTGATACGTGTTGTTTTCGCCCGGTCCACACTTTGTTCAACCCAAATTTCTGAAACGCGATGCATGCGTATGCAATCAAGATTGAAGGCAGGTTGCATCAGCCAATTTCGTTTGTCAATGCGGTTCTGCCATCCCTTCAATACGCGAGAGTCCGGCTTGCCCCTGAAGCTGCCTCGCCCAATGCGCGCGTGATCAACACGGTGCTCACGGTTGCGAAGTAGCGCGCGCCCCACGCCGCGTAGCGCGCCTCTTCAGCGGGGCTCAACGCAAGCATTCCAGCACAGCCGCCGCCGTCACTGACCGCACGCAGTGCACGCTCGATCACGGCCTGGACGGCGGGGGCAGACCAGTCGGGCCCATAGCCCATCGCGTGGGACAAATCGTTGGGCCCGATGAAGACCGCATCCACGCCGGGCACCGCGGCAATTTCACCGGCGTTCTCCAGTGCCTCCGGCGTCTCGAGCATCACGATCAAGGCGACCCCGTCGTTGCTGCGTGTGGTATGCCCGGCTCCGCCGAAAGCGCCATAACCGGCCGCACGACTGCTGAATGCGACGCCACGCTGACCACCGCCGGATTGCCCTGCGCGCATCGGATAGCGTACCTGCCGAACCAGGGAACGGGCTTGCTCGGCCGTATCGACCATGGGTATCTTCACGCCGCTCGCGCCCATGTCGAGTGTCCTGGCGATGTCGGCCTCGAAACAGCGCACGATGGCGGGTATCCCGCTCGCGCGCGCCGCGCGCAGCATATGTTCGGTCGTCTGCAGATCCGCCGAGCCGTGCTCGTTGTCGAGCACGATGAAGTCAAAGCCGGCGTAGCCGCACATTTCGACGATGGCTGGCGACGGGAGGCCATTGAAGATCCCTCGCAGCTTGTCGCCGCTCCTCAGCCTCGCCGCGACGCGTGTGTCGAGCGGACGGTTGTGTTCGAGCATGATGCGTTTGCTCCGCTTAACGTTGCGATCGGTCGATGAAGCGCTTGGGCGCGACAAAGCCGCTTGCGTCGAGCGCTCGATCATCGCGCGCGACGGCTTCGATCACGTCGTCATGCCATTCGATGCGCTTGCGATCATCACCCTCGGTGATCAGAATGGCGAACGCGTCGTCAGAACCGGTGTTGCGCAGCGTGCGCCAGCTCTCGCCCGGAATCGAGAAGCTGTCCCACCCTTCGCGTTCGCCGGTGAGCGTCTGCGTGACGATCCCGTCGCTCGACTGGATGCTCAAATCGATCTGTCCGGCTTTGACGATGAGGACCTGTTTGTTCGATATGCGGTGCATCGAGACGCCACCGCCCGCCGGAATCCTCAGCCACTCCAGGGAGAAACCGTGGGCATTCGCGATCGGTGACTGATGATCGCGATCCTGCGTCATGCCCAGCCCGATGACGGGAGCGAGCGACGCGCCGCATCCGTCGAGCACGGAATCCAGCAGCGCCTGTGGCGACCAGACCAGATCGGCGAACCGTACGATTCGCTGCTTCATGTCTTGCGCTGACCAATGACGCAGCGCCTTCACTTCTTCGGGCGTCATCGGCTGCAACGGGCGCATGCCCTCGGACAATGTCTGTCCGAGTTGCTCGTCGATGATCTCGTAGCTCTCGGTCAGATAGACGCCTTCTCGCGCTGCCGCTTCCAGCGTCGAGGGGCCCCACAGAATGCCGCCGGTATCGTTACCGCCCAGCGCGGTGAACATGAAGCCGTCTTCCGTTCCGATATTCCTGAAGCCCCGGTAGATCCAGGTCGGCACCGAGCAGATGTCACCGACGCCGAACGCTGCCGTCAGCTTTTCGGGATTGAAGCCCCAATGCAGCTCCCACTCGCCGCGCGTGCAGAGAAAAACTTCACAAGTGAAATGCATGTGCGGCGGGTTGGTGACGCCCGCGGGCATGGCGACGCCGCCAACCTGAAATCCGTGGGGCTCCCGCAGACTGACCGGCTGGTTGGGGTTCTGCGAGACCCCGGGGCCGATGAGCGCGTAGTTGTATTTCGGCGCGCATCCCGGAATCCGGTAGTCGATGAACGCATCGGTGCAATACCGGAGACTCGAAAACGGGATAAATCGCTGCTTGATGGCTTGAGCAGTGGTCAATTCAATACTCCTTGTTCAGAAACAACGGGCTCGCGCATCCATCGGGCGAGCGCCCGACCGATTTTTGCTGGTTCTTCCAGCGTGAGAAAATGACCGCACCGAGACAACTCGATCCAGTGCGACTGGCGACTCGCAGCGGCCATCAGGCGCTGCTGCCGGCGTGTACAGATGGAATCGTGCGCCCCGCTCAGGATCAGGGTGGGTCCGCCGAACACGGCCAGCGCGCCATACCCGGCCGGGCGCTCAGCAGCCCATGCGAACTGCGCCCTGGCCGATTTCCACCCTGCGCGTTCAGCCATTGCTCGAAGCAGCGCGCCTTGTTCGTAGCGCACGCGAGCGCGATGAAAATAGCTTGGCTCGAGCGCGGCGATCACGGCTCGGGCGCCGCCCGCGCGCCAAAGATGCCCGAGGCGGCGACTTTTCTTCTGTAATGCAGACGTTCCGGGCTGAGCGTTGCTTGCGATGAGCGCCACGCGTTCGATGCGTTCCGGGACCCGGCGCAGCAATTCGAGTGCAAACATGCCGCCGAGAGAAAAGCCCGCGACGGAGAAGCGTTCCGGCAAACCGTCGATCAGCGCGTTCAGCCACTGCTCGCGACACTTCATGGAAGAAAGGTCGGCCACACGAACCCGCGCAATCGCCCTTAGAGCCGGAATCTGCCGACCGAAGACGCGCTGATCGCACAACGTGCCTGGTATCAAGACAAGCGTAGATCGTGGCTCCGCTGCTGCATCGGCAGCATTCGCACACGACGTCCCGAGACCCTTCTCTACACCGTTGACTTCCCGACCGCAAAGATGACTGCGCGGACGAACCGGTCGTCCGGACAACGGTGCAATCGGGAATCGTCGAATCGTTGTCACCCGCATTCCGGCATTCATCTTCGTACTCCTATATTAATTACGTACATAAAAGATGGAACTGCGGGGCTCGTGGCGCATCTACATGGGCGAAGATGCGCGCAAGATGAGTTCGACTGGAATCACGGCGTCTTTGGCCGTCTGTGGCTGCTCCGAATCTCGCAAGTAACCGTGCAAAAGGCCCGCAGCCGCTTCGACCATATCCGGCACCGATTGCCGCACGGTGCTCAACTGATACGATTGCCATTGCGCCTGGGGGACATCGTCGTAGCCGACTACGCTGACATCTTCCGGTACGCGCAGACCAAGCTCATGCCGCAGCACATCCATGACGGCAAACGCCATATAGTCACTTGCCACAAAGACGGCATCCGGGCGCTCTGCCTTTGAGGCGAACAGCTCATGCGTTGCACGACGCGCCTCAGCCTGGCTATAGTTTCCGACGCCGCGAGCAAAGATCCGCTGCTCGTGTTTGGCGAGTTCCTCGCGAAATCCGCGCTCCCGTTCCAGGTTCGTCGAAGACTCTTCCTGACCGGCGATGTACGCGATACGCTGTCTGCCCCGCTCGACGAAATGGGCAGCTACGAGGCGGCCGCCTTCAACGTTGTCTGAGCGTACGGAGCTTACCGCGTTCTCGCTCCTCGAGGACATGACCCGGTTGAACAGCACAACAGGAATATCGGCGTCAGCGCACAGTCCCGCTAGCGTCGACGAAAGCGTCGTGTCCGCCAGCACGATTCCATCGACGTTGTACTGCAGGACTTCTCCGATCAGTTGGTCGGCATCGTGCATGTCCGTGACGAACATCAGGATGTGATATCCGTCACGTTGCAGGCGCCTGGCAAGCTGCTCCATCGCCACCGCGTTGAACAGGTTTTCGAAATGACTGAGTACCAAGCCGATGATCCGCGAGCGACCCGTGGTCAGGCTTCGCGCGTGTGCGTTCGGCCGGTAGCCAAGCTTGCGAGCAGCCGCCAGGACCTTCGCCCTGGTCGCCTCGGAGACACTCGCACCGGGCGTAAAAGTACGGCTGACCGCGGACTGCGAGACCTGCGCGAGGCGTGCAACGTCGACGGAGGTGGCTGGAGTTTTCATCTGATCAGTGGAAGTTCAGAACCGCTATTGTGAACAATTCGATGTCCGCATTTTGCATGCGTATGCAATTCAACTTGTCTTTCGCATTGGAGGCAATGTAACAAGCATATGCATCGAAGTAAATAGGTTTGACTACGTATTCATCGAGAGATTACGTTCGTCGCGCGCATCCAACCGGCGCCAGGTCCAAATCTTCTCCGCGCGCGGCTCGAAGCCGAAGAGCCTCGTCGAGGTTTTCGTTGGGCATGAAATTGATCGACAGGAATCCGCTCGTGTTCAGCGATGCGGCCTGCTCGGTCTCGAGCGCGCGTATCGACGGCAGGCTGAAAGGCGAACGCGATCTGGTCAGCGAACGCGCGGCCCCGTCCGTATCGACTTGAATCGATCGAGGCCCTGCTCCGGGCGTACTCGCCCGCGCGTACCGAAGCCATCCCCGAGGCATTCGGCGCATGTCCGCCGATCGAACGACGAGCAGACTCGGCCCCACGTTACAAAATAAGGGCACGCACCAAACGTTTGCCATTCCTCGTTCAGGTTTCGTTCATCTAAAACCCTGCGTTTCCCGTGCCGTAAGCAAGAGGGCGCAGGTTTCAAGCGACCTGTGCCTTCGCGCGGCGCCGCCGCGAGGCTGAAAGCATCCACCGAAACAGGGGACGAGGACAAAGTGAACTTCAAGAGAATGCGGGTGAAAACCAGACTGACGATCGGCTTCGGCATGCTCACGGCCGCCCTGCTGACCGTCGCGACGCTCTCAATCGAGGCGTTGCACGAATCGAATGAGCGCTTCACGTCGTTCATCGACGGCATCAACGCGCGTGCCAATCTGGCGGCCAGTGTGCGGACCGCGGTGGATCGTCGCGCGATTGCCGCGCGTAACCTCGTGCTCGTCACGAAGCCCGCCGATCTCGCGCTCGAAAAAGCCGCCGTCGTGCAGGCGCACGAAGACGTGCAGCGCAATCTGCGCGAGTTCAACGAGCGGGTCGCAAGCGCAACGGATGTGCCATCCGACGTGCGCGCGCGCGTTGCGGAGATCAATCGTGTCGAGTCGCTTTATGGTCCGGTCGCGCTCGGCATCGTCGATCTCGCGCTCAAGGGCAGACACGATGAAGCCATCACGCGCATGAACGACGAATGCCGTCCGCTGCTCGCCGCGCTCGTCAAGGCAACGCAGGACTACTCGGACATGACGCGCGCGCGCGAAGTGCAGCTCGTGGCGGAATCGGCATCGCATTACGCGTTCTCGCGCATGCTCCTGCTCGGCGTCTGCGCGCTCGCGGTGCTCGCGGCGATCGTCGCCGGTCTCGCCATCACGCGAAGCATTCTGCGCGCACTCGGCGCGGAGCCGGACACGCTGAGCGATGTCGCGAAGCGCGTCGCCGACGGCGACCTGCGTCCCGTCGCCGACGCGCAGAAGGCGCCCGCCAACAGCGTGCTCGCCTCGATGAGCACGATGCAGACGAAGCTCGTCGAGCTCATCGGCAACGTTCGGGCATCGGCCGACAGCATCGCGACGGGTTCGAGCCAGATCGCGACGGGCAACGTCGATCTGTCGACGCGCACCGAGGAACAGGCCGCATCGCTCGAAGAGACGGCGTCGAGCGTCGAGCAACTCACGTCGACGGTGCGCCAGAACGCCGATAACGCGCAGCATGCCAACGCGCTGTCGGCGGAGGCGTCGGCGATCGTGCAGCAGGGCAACGCCGCCGTGAGCCGCATGATCGAGACGATGTCCGATATCAGCGCGCGCTCCGGGCAGATCGCGGACATCATCGGCATCATCGAAGGCATCGCGTTCCAGACCAACATCCTCGCATTGAACGCCGCCGTGGAAGCGGCGCGCGCGGGCGAGGAAGGACGCGGATTCGCGGTCGTCGCGGCGGAAGTGCGCAGCCTCGCGCAGCGCTCGTCGAGCGCGGCGAAGGAAATCAGGGAGTTGATCGGCGCCTCGGTCGGACGCATTACGGAAGGCTCGACGCTGGCCGGCGTTGCGGGCACGACGATGTCCGAAGTGCTGCACGCCGTATCGAAAGTGCGCGACATCATGAACGAGATCGCCGCCGCATCGAACGAACAGAGCCACGGCATCGAACAGCTGAGCCTCGCGATCGCGCAAATGGATCAGGTGACGCAGCAGAATGCGGCGCTCGTCGAGGAAGCGGCGGCGGCATCGCAATCGCTCGACGATCAGGGGCGCCGCCTGACCGAGGCCGTGTCGTTCTTCCGTCTCGCGGCGCACTGATTCACGATGACCCACGAAAACAGCGCACGCTGGATCTGCAAGGTCTGCGGCAAGAACGCCGCGAATCCGCACGCGAACTGCGCGTCGGACATGGTGTACCGCCGGCTCGTGCAGAGCATCACCGATTACGCCATCTACATGCTCGACCCGGACGGCATCGTTTCGAACTGGAATGCCGGTGCGCAACGCGCGAAGGGCTATACGGCGCGCGAGATCGTCGGCAAGCATTTCTCCTGCTTCTACGATCCCTGCGACCGCGATCGCGGCCTGCCGCAACACGGCCTCGAAACCGCCCGCGCAACCGGTAAATTCGAGGCGCAAGGCTGGCGCATCCGCAAGGACGGCACGCGATTCTGGGCACATGTCGTGATCCAGCCGATCTACGACGACGACGGCGCGCTCTTCGGCCTCGCCAAGATCACGCGCGACTGCACCGAGCACGGAGAGCATCAGTCCGACGATGGCCGCTTCCATCACCGAAAAGCGGATGCCCAATTCGTCGCAAGCGACGCTTTTGCCTTGTATAAGCCGCAGTTACGTTCGAGCACTACGTTTGAATGTCGATCAGGGACGCGCGGTGATCGCCTTGATGTGGTCGCAGGCCTTCCGTCCTTCCAGATGCGGCTGTTCTTCGTGCCGCCGCTTCGGCAAGCGGGAGCCTGGCATGCGCTACCCATTCGCATGCGCGCATTGCTTTAAGTTCTTCGAGCCCCGCGGATCCGCGGGGCTTCGTCCCTCCTGTCTTATCTTAATGCGCGAAGTCCGCTGCGCCGACGCACACCGCGAACGAAGGCCCGCCTGATCCGATCGTCCGCCGTCGACGCTATTCGAACGGTCGCCACGGATGCGCGACCTTCCTTTGCGCGATCACTTCGTCGCAAAGACCGATATGCCTCCGCTTGCAAAGCCGGCCGAAGTTCCGGGCTGGAATGGCACATAGACCTGGCCGAGACCGCTGTCGACGGCTACCGAATGCGCGCCCGCTCCGACTGGCACCTTGTAGAGCAACTGCCGCGTCGCTCCGTCGATCACGCCCATCTGCGGACTGAACCCCGACGATGCCGCAGTACCGCTCGCAACGTAGTGCCGCGCCGGCAGGAAGTATCGATTCGAGCCGGGATCGTACGTCACCTGGTCGGTGCCGCCGAAGGGCACAGAGGCCAATTGCGCACCGGTAGTACGGTCGAGAATCAACGTGATAAGCGGATTTCCGGCGGAAGGATCGCATCCCACCAGCACGTCGTTGTTGGGTCCCAGCGCGATACCCGTAGGCGAGCACTTATCGAGCGGAAACGCCTTGCTGACGACCGGCGTGCCAGCGGTCACCGACTTGGCGGTGATGACGTCCAGTTCGCCATCGGGATGTGCCGACGTTCCATCGTTATTGATGTAGAAGTTCTTCGTCGTCGAATCATAGGTGCACGCCTCGAGCCCCGATGATCCGGTGAACGTCAGTTTCGACACCACGCTTTGCGTCGTCGTCGAAATGAAGGTGACGAAAGGCGGCGTCTCTCCGGGGCTGGCGTACATCACCAGATGGTCGTCCGGGTCGTAACAGCCTTCGTCCACGCGCGAGCCCGAATTGCTGACAGGGATCGTCTTGACGGTTTTGAGCGCGGCGGTATCGACGATCTTGACCGAGTTCACATCACCAACGTAAAGCGTATTCGTGCCCGTGATGCCGACAATGCCGTCGGGTCCCGATGCATCCGTCGACGCGCCGACGCCCGCGAAGGAGCCGGTAATCTGTGCGATCAGCGTGTTCGACTTCGTATCGACAACATCGACAGCCTTGTTATTCCGATCGGTCAGATAATATCGCCCCGCCTCCACATAGCCGATGTCGAAACTGAACGGCGGACTGGACACGTTCGGCACGGCGATATTCGTCAGCAATTTCGAGTTCGCGGGAGTCGGTGTCGAGGGCGTCGAACTGGAAGACGAGTCCGGGTTGTCGCTCCCGCCGCACCCCGCTATCACGGCAGTTGCGGCAAGCAGTAGTACGATCCAAGGCTTTTTCATCAATAGGCTCCTTTGTTGGTCCAGAACTGACAGCGCACAGATTCTTTTCAGCGGAGCGCTGGCCTCTTGCAGACCCTGCGCCCTGCGTGTCGCGATCGGCTTTAGAAACCGACGCGAAAGTCATGGACGTAAGCATGCGCAAGCATTCGTAAGAATGCACAGCAAAAGATTTGATGGTTCCTATAGGAAAATGTTGATGATCGTACGACTGCTGTAAGTTGCTAAGAGAAGAAAACTGAGTACCTTAGTAATCTTCAAAACGAATTTGAAATCCGTTTCGTGGCCAGGGCGTCGGGGCCGGCGTTGCAGGGCCGCTATTCGTCAACCTTGGCACAGGCCGCGTCCCTAGCTTTCCTCCGTAAAGCATAACTTTTAGAATTGAAAGTTATCTTAGTGGCGAAAATAGCCTAATCAAACTACCGCTAAGTGAAAACACCGACGCCACTTCTTTTCATCTGGATCGCTAACAAAATTCAAGAAATCTACTTGGACGAGTTAATTTCGCAGATTTCGTTAAGCGCGCTTCTTCTTAAGGATGCGATAAGATATGCCACATACAATCGCCACGGCGGAATGGTTTCCTCGAGTGGCGGAGCGATCTTGCTCGGGTAGCTTCGGCGAAGTTTAGATGCAAGAGGATCGCTTGGTTTCCTGGACTAACCTAACGACCATTGGATACCCTACCCTCTAGTGCACGGCAGTTCTTTGCAGGCCTAACCTGCTCGACAAAGCCGAACCCGGCAATTGAGTCCGCGGAAGGTGTTGGGGATGAGCTGCTGCCACGGGTTCTTAGAGAAAGCGCGACACAGGAACAGCGCTTTGCCAAGCCTAATCGGCAACAAGATAACGCGAATCGCCTGGATGCCGTTACTTCCGGACGCTCCATGCGCCGGTGCTTGCAACGTTCAAGCCAATAAGCATGTCTGCGATCTGTCCGCCGACAATAAACGATATCCGCGAAATCCTTAGGAAATGCTTAAGCGATACCATTGAAATGAGAAGCTTTCCAACGCAACAACCTAAAGCTTCGATCTCTTATTTACGTCTCGATGAAGAAGTTACAGTTTTTCGTCCATAAAGTTACAATCGTCGTACCAATTCAACGATAATCTGCCGTCACTTTTAACGACAAAAACGGTGTGGCGATGACTCGAGGATATTGGAGAACTTTTGCGCTGGCTGCGGGGACCGCAACAATACTTGCTGCTTGCGGCGGCGGCGGCGGCAGCGACGGATCAAGTTCCCCGAATGGGACTCTGCATGTTGCCCTGACAGACGCACCCTCCTGCGGTTTCGATCACGTATACGTCACCGTTTCGCAGGTGCGCGTCAATGCGAACGCGCAGGCGGCCGACAGCGACGCCGGCTGGACAACCATCGCATTACCCGCACCGCAGAAAATCGACCTGCTCTCACTCACGAACGGCGTACTCGCCGATCTTGGCCAGACCGCACTGCCGGCCGGTCAGTACCAACAGGTGCGCCTGGTCCTGACGCCGAACTCGGGCAACACGCTCGCGAACTCCATTGTGCCCAGCGGCGGCAAGGAACAAGCACTTGATACGCCCAGCGCGACGCAAAGCGGCTACAAGATCATTCAGCCCTTCACAGTACAGCCGAACACGCTCGTTGACCTGGTGCTCGACTTTAACGCCTGCAAATCCATTGTCACGCGAGGCAACGGGTCGTATGCGCTGAAACCTGTCGTGACGGCAACCCCGACAACGGTGAGCGGGCAAATTTCCGGCTATGTCGCGGGCGCGGAAGCGGGCGCGACGGTGTATGCCGAGCAGGGAGGAAAGATCGTCAGGGGCACCATCGCGGACAGCACCGGCAAGTTCGTGCTCTCACCTCTCATTCAGAGTACGACGCAGGGCAATTACGATGTCGTCATCGTCCAGAACAAGGTCGCCTCAGGCATCGTGCGCTCCGTACCGGTCGTCGTGAACACAAACACGGCCGTCTCCACTTCTGCGACTCCCATCGCACTACCCGTCTCGGCGATGAGCACAGTGAGCGGAACAGTGACTCCAGGGGCCGACGCTCTCGTGCGCGCGTTGCAAGTGAGCGATGCGAGCCCCTACGAAATTGCATCTGCCAACGCGAATCTCGACACTGGCGCGTACCAGTTGTCCTTGCCTGCGGCAGCGCCGCTGATCACCACGTATTCGGCGTCGCTCCCGCTCAGCTTCGCAACAGTGTCCGCGGCGGCCGGCCATTACACGGTGGAAGCAGATGCAGCTTCGGGCGCAACGCAGTCGACGTCCGTCAACGCAACGACGAGCCAGACCAACGTCAATCTCAGTTTCTGACAATCCAGGACGCGGAGCCTGAGCCCCGTACTACCTCCTTCCCAATTGGATCTCATGATGAAGATGAAGAAAGCCGTTGTTCTCGTGTCGTTGCTGGTTGCCGTCGGCATGATCGCCGGATGCGCCGTCTACGTACCTGATTCGCCATCTGTCGCGGTCAAGCCGCAAGGCGGCCCCGGCAACGGATTTTGCCCACCAGGGCAAGGAAAGAAAGGCAATTGCTGAGCACTCTCGGAGCGGGTATCAACGAGAGTCCGAATTGCACTGAGACAGCCCAATCGTGTCGCGCCGATCGGGCTGTTCCAATCGCCCGGGTTCGATGGCAACGAACGCGTATGGAGCGCGTTCACGCCACGCACCCTAAAGTTTCAGGCATTGCGGTCGTAGTCGTTCCTTATCGAGCCTACCTTCTTGCCAGGGAACCACGAACTGATGCACGGCCAACCACAACGATCCATGAAGCGTGCCCGACGTCACCGCGCGGGAAATTCAGCGTCTCTCAGGCGTCAGCGTGGCGCGATGGCAATTACCATGACTTTCGCATTGCTTGCGGCGCTCGCGGCGGGAGGCTTTGCAGTGGATTTGGGTCACATCTATCTTGTGCGCACCGAACTTCAGACAGCCGCCGACGCTTCCGCGCTCGCAGGCGCCGCCTCATTACTGCCCGGCGGTTCGACGCCAAACTGGAGCTTCGCGGAAACGGCAGCCGCGAGCGCCGTCAGCCTGAACGCGTCAGACGGCGTCCCTTTGACGAACGCGGCCGTGCAAGGCGGGTACTGGAATCTGTCCGGTTCTTCTACGAACATCGAGGCGAAAAACATTGCGCCCGGCGTCTATGATGCCCCTGCCGTGCAGGTCACCGTTACGCGCGCCGCAGGACTTAATGGCGGCCCGATCGGTTTCTGGTTTGCCAGGCTTCTCGGTGTCGACAGTGGTTCAGCGAGCGCGACTGCAGTGGCCGTTGTGGCGGCGCCGGGCTTCGTGGGTTCCGGCGGACTGTTCCCGATGGCGATCGGCGAATGCATCTACAGCCAGTACTGGGACGCGCAGTCGGGAACGCCCGCGATCGATCCTTCTACGGGCAAGCCGTTCACCATTCAGATCGGTAATGGCGCAACGTACGGCGGATGCGAGGCGGGACAGTGGACATCGTTCCAGACTAACAATAACGATGTGCCTACCGTGCGCGGCCTGATAAACGGCGGCAATCCGAACGGACTGAGCATCGGCGATGCGATCTGGATCGAACCCGGCGTCAAAACCTCCATCTACTCATATGTGCCGTCCAATGTCGATGTACTGGTGCCCGTCGTCGCGCAGGCGACGACGTCGAGTCAGCCGATCGTAGCCTTCGCGGCCTTCCACATCGACAATGCAGAGGGTGGAAATGGCAAGTACATTCAGGGGCATTTTGTCGCCGGCTACAAGATCACGACGACCGTCGGACAGGTAGGACCCTATTACGGCGCTTACGTGCCGCCCCGGCTGACGCACTGACACTCGATGTCGGACGGCGTTTGACTGAATGTAGCGGCCGACTCGCCGATTCACACCCTTGATCGCCGACCTGGACGATTATCACCAGCGCAAAAGAGACTGTACGTTCTCGATCGGGCACGTCGATTTCTTGATTTCCTTTGTGTGGAGCGTCTGCTTAAGCATTTCATAACCTTTCCGCGGTTAGAGTCCATCACCTCAGTGAGCGTCACGGATTCGCCGAAGGAAAAACAATATGCGCAGAGCCGAAAGCGGTTCCGATGCCATGGGTCTTCGCCGATTCTCGCCGCATCGGACTGCGCAGATGGGCAGCGTCTCTTTGGAGTTCGTGATCCTGCTGCCCTTCTTGATCATGATACTGGTCGGTATCCTCGATCTAAGCCTGTTGATGTACGACAAGGCCGCGCTCGCCACCGCTGCCCGCGTGGCAGTCAGGGCCGGGACGATGGTGAGTGTGCCCGCAATGACGACGACCCAAGTCGCTGCGGTCGCCACGGCCAATGTGAACAATTCGCTCATCAGCAGTGGCGTGGCAAGTCCGCCCACCGTCACCGTGACACACGCGAGCGGGACAAACCCCGGAAATCCGCTGACGGTCCAGATTTCCTACACGTATAAGGGATTGTTTCTCGGGTCCGCGCTCAGCGCGTTGACCGGTCCGGTCGTATTGAACGCGACTGCAGTAATGAATTACGAATGAGCCGCTGAGTTTCGCGTTGATAATCAGGCATCCAAATCAATAGCGAAATTCGCTCTCCTGTATCTAACGGGCCGCCGTCGGTCGAACGTAAGCCACATCCACCACACCCTGATCTCAAGACCATTCAGAATATAAATACCCCGCATTCGAACATTTAATTTGTCGATACCGCGCGTCTCCGATATTTTGTTCAGGTCCACCACACCGAGGACCCCACAACCCCGACGCCGCAACCGGTTCAGGACGCGTTGAAAAGGTCCCGAATCACTGAGGCATCAGCATGTTCGACCGCGTTTTCGTCAATGCCATCGACGCTCACGGCAATCCATTGCATCTCGCGGTAAAAGACGGCCGCTTCGCCAGCATCGGTTCGCAGCGCCCCGAAACGGGCGGCGGAGAGGTCGTCGATCTCGAAGGCCATCTCGTCCTTCCCGGCTTCGTCGATGGCCACATCCATCTCGACAAAAGCTTCGTCGGCGATCGCTGGCGCCCTCATCGTCCCGTCGCGAGCCTGCGTGAGCGTCTCGCGATCGAAAAGCAGGAACTTGCGGGCGCGCGCCCCATCGCCGAGCGCGCGGATGCGTTGATCCGTCAGGCCGCATCGTTCGGCACGATCGCCATGCGCAGCCATGTCGACGTCGACGCGACCACCGGGCTCAAGAACCTCCACGCCGTGATGGAAGCGCGCGAAAAATGGCGCGGCCTCGTCGATATCGAGCTGGTTGCGTTCCCTCAGGCCGGCGTCGTGTCCTGCCCCGGCACCGCTGACATTCTCGATGCCGCTGCGCGCGAAGGCGCTCAAGTCGTCGGCGGAATCGACCCGACGACACTCGATGGCGATGCCGACGGCCAGCTCGATATCGTCTTCGGCATCGCCGAAAAGCGCGGCGTGAAAATCGATATCCATCTGCACGAACCGGACCAGCAAGGCATCGCGCAATTGCACCGGATCGCAGCGCGCACGAAGGCATCGGGCCTGCATGGCCGCGTCAACGTCAGCCATGCCTACGCGCTGGGCGATGTCGCGCCCGACGCGGTCGACCGCGCCGCTTCGGCACTCGCGGATGCGGGCGTGTCGATCATGACCAACGCGCCCGGCGACCGGGCGTTTCCGCCGATCCTCCGGCTGCGCGAGGCGGGCGTGCGCGTGTTCACCGGCAACGACAACATCCAGGACGCGTGGTGGCCCTACGGCAACGGCGACATGCTGCAACGCGCCATGCTCATCGGTTATCGCTCCGGTTTCTATACTGATGATGAACTGCGCGTCGCGCTGCATATGGCGACCGACGCCGGCGCCGCCGTGCTGGGGAAAGACGCTTACGGATTGAAGGCGGGCAGCGACGCGACCTTCGTCATCGTCAAGGCGCCCAACGCCGCCGCGGCCGTTGCCGCCGTGCCCGCGGAGCGCGCGATCGTCCGTGGCGGACGGTTCCGGGGCGATTCGTCCCGCCTGCAATTCGAGTCCGTGAAAGCCGGACACCAACACGGCGTTGCCATCAGTACGACGGCGTGAACCTTAACGGAGACTTTCGTATGTCAAGCAATACGTACTACGCGCCTCACGGCGGTCATCCATCGCAGACCGAGCTGCTGACCGATCGCGCGATGTTCACTGAAGCGTATGCCGTCATTCCCAAGGGCGTGATGCGCGATATCGTCACGAGTCATCTGCCGTTCTGGGACAAGACGCGACTCTGGGTGCTGGCGCGTCCGCTCTCCGGGTTCGCCGAAACGTTCTCGCAATACATCATGGAAGTGGCGTCCGGCGGCGGCAGCGAAAACCCCGAGCAGGACCCGAACGCCGAAGGCGTGCTGTTCGTCGTGGAAGGCGAAATCGAAGTGACGCTGCACGGCACTTTGCACGTCCTGAAGACCGGCGGCTACGCGTTCATTCCACCCGGCACGAACTGGCAATTGCGCAATCGTCATAACAATACCGCGCGCTTTCACTGGGTGCGCAAGCACTATGAAGCCGTGGATGGCGTGCCGCTCCCCGAAGCCTTCGTGACGAACGAACAGGATATCGAGCCGATTCCGATGCCCGGCACCGAAGGACGCTGGGTAACGACGCGCTTCGTCGACACCAGCGACATGCGTCACGACATGCACGTGAACATCGTCACGTTCCAGCCCGGCGGCGTCATCCCGTTCGCGGAAACGCACGTGATGGAACACGGCCTCTATGTGCTGGAAGGCAAGGCGGTTTATCGGCTGAATCAGGACTGGGTCGAAGTGGAAGCCGGCGACTTCATGTGGCTGCGCGCATTCTGCCCGCAAGCCTGCTATGCCGGCGGACCGAGCCGCTTCCGCTATCTGCTGTACAAGGACGTCAACCGCCATATGAAGCTGACGCTCAGCGCGCCGCGTTGAGCGTCCGCGCGGGCCGTGGCTTCAATAGTGGCTGCGCGCCCATAAGGTCGCCGGCGCGTCCAGCAGATGACGCAGGCCGGCGCGCTCGAACGTGCGCTCCGCAACCTCGGAAACGCGTTCGAGTATCTCCCCTTCGTCGACCGACACCACGCGATACGCTTCCATCAGGATCTTCCCGCCGACCATCGTCATGCATACGTCGCCCGCATTCGCGAAGCAAGTGACGCGATAGACGGGCATGTTCATCGGCATCAGATGCGGCTTGAACAGATCGATGAGGATGATGTCCGCCATCTTCCCCGCTTCGAGCGAACCCAGTTCGTGATCGAGCGACAATGCCTTCGCGGCATCGATGGTCACCATTTCGAGCACCTTGCCGTGCGGCAGCACGTCCGGATCGCGAAAGTGCCTGCGATGGTAGTGCATGCACTGCCACATATGACGGAACATGTCGTAACCCCGGTCGGGCGCCGCGCCGTCCGAGGCGATCGCCACCGTCACGCCCGCATCGATCAGTTCCGGCACCGGGCAGCGTCCGATGATCGACATGATCGCGCTCGGGTTATGCACGATCGAAGCACCCGTCTCCACGCACGCCGCGATGTCGGCTTCGGTCAGATCGATCGCATGCGACATGAACGACTTCGCGCTCAGCAGTCCCAGCTCGCGATGCGCGAAATCGAGCGTGCCCGCGCGATGACCATCCTGCGTGAAACTCAGCCCTCGTTCGCGCGCCATCGACATGTAGCGCTCCGCTTCACGCCGATAATCGCGTTCATAGCGCGCGACCTCCGGATAGTGCTCCGGCGCGAACACGGGCAGCGTCAGCGCGATCTCGATGCGGCCGTCGGCGTCGCCGTGACAGGCATCGACGATGTCGCCGCATACATCGAACATGCGGTCGAAATCGACGTCGTATGTCTCGCTGCCGCGCGGTCCGTGCCGCGTATAAGCGCGAGGGGCGGGAGGCCGCGACGGCCCGACCGCGACGATCGAGCGCGTACCTGTTCTCACCACGGCGTCGCAATGACGCCGCGCATACACGGGATCGTCCACCCGCATGATCGAGTCCCCGCCGCCCAACAGCGAAACGCCCGTCGTCACGCCCGCTTTCAGACGCTCCAGCGCCGCGAGTTGCGACTCCGTTTCCCAGAACGCTTCGTCCGATGCGCGCGTATAGATCGTCTCGCACGCTGAGGTCCAGGCATCGCCGTCTGCGCCGCCGATGGTTCTGAGCATCGCATGGCCAGCATGCGCGTGGGCATCGATGAGCCCGGGCAACACGGCCTTGCGGCGAGCGTCGATCACGCGCGCCGCATGATAGCGCCGCGCCAACTCCTCCGTTTTTCCGACTGCGACGATGCGATCGCCCTTCACCGCCACCGCGCCATCGTCGATGACGCGGCGCGCCGGGTCCATCGTGATGACGCAGCCGTGCTCGATCAATATGTCGACCTGTTCGCGTTCGTTCATCACACGAGCGCTCCGTCACGCGCGACGATGCGCCCGTTCGACACGACGAGCTTGCGCTTCGGCCGCGCCACGACCGCATGGGCGACCGTCTCCGCGTCGACGAGCACGAGGTCCGCACGCGCGCCGGCATGCAGGCCGTAGTCGATGAAACCGCATCCTCGCGCGGCGGCGTCGCTCACGCAATCGAACGCGATCGTGAGATCGTCGTCGCGCCGCAAGTCGTAGCGCATGCCGATCAGCATCGCGCGTTCGAGCATGTCGGGCACGCCATACGGCGACCAGGTATCGCGGATGCCGTCGTTGCCACCGAACATCGTGATGCCCTTCTCGCGGCAAAGCTTGAGCGGCGGGACCGTGCGCGAGGGCGGCGCGCTCGTCAGGAGCGCGACGCGCAGATGAGCGATCCGGTCGAGTAGCGTATCGCGCTCGCGCTCCGGCAACGCGCCCAGACAGAAGCCGTGACTCACGACCACCTGACCCTGCATGCCCGTTGCTTCGACGCGATCGAGCAGAAGTTTCAGCGTGAATGCGCCGATTTCGCCGGGCTCGTGCAGATGGATATCGATCGGCTTGCGATAGCGTTGCGCGAGCGCGAAGGTCGCGTTCAGCGATGCGACAGGATCGCCGTCAATCAACGCGGGATCGAGTGCGCCGAGCACGTCCGCGCCTTCAGCAAGCGCGCTGCCGAGCAACTCGACCGTGCCCGGGCGAATCAGCATGCCCGACTGCGGAAACGCGACAATCTGCATGTCCAGCATGTCGCGCATCGTCTGCCGCGTCGCGAGCACGCCTTCGAGATAGCGCAGGCGCGCATCGGTGTCGATATCGACATGCGTGCGCAGACGCGTGGTGCCCGCCTGCACGAACGCGCGAGACAGCGCGAGCGATTGCGCGGCTGCATCGTGCCCCGATGTCCTGCGCCACTCGCGTTCATTGCCGATGCGATCGGTGAGCAGCGGGCCGACTTCGTTGCGATACCACGGGCGGCCCCAGTTGCTTTTGTCGATATGCGTGTGGCCTTCGACGAAACCCGGCAGCAGCAATGCGCCGCCGCCGTCTTCGACATGCGCATCGCGTGGCGCGGCGACATCGGCGCCGAGCGCTTCGATACGGCCATCGACGATGGATGTGCAAACGCGTTGGCCGTCGGCCAGCCGGACATTGGAGAGATAAAGTGACTGAGTCATGATTGTCATGCCGATTCGACGGCAGTATCGATACGCGCGCGCAGCATGCGTTGCGCGGCGCTGATTGCAACGAAGACCACGGCGTTCGCGAACAACGCGACGAGCCCCATGTTGATCGACGTGAATGCGAGCGGCGCGTTGGGGAACGCCGTCGCAAGCGTCATGCCGCCCCAACTCGACAGCCCGAGCACGATGCCGCCCGCCGCGATGCCGCCGAACGCCGCTTCGCGCGTGCCGAAGGGGCGCTTCAGGAAGCTCGACGCGAGCATCGGCACGAGTTGCGTCAAAAGGCTCGACGAGAAGATCGCAAGTGCGACGAACGTCGCTCCGCCGCGCAACACGAAGAATACGACGACCAGCGTGAAGAGCGGCAACGCGATGCGGGCGACGCGCGCCACATCCTTGTCGCTCGCCTGCGGCGCGAAACCTTCGCGATAGATGTTGCGGGCGATCGTCGTCGATGCGTTGAGCATGATCAGCGAGCCGGGCACCAGTGCCGTGAGCAGCCCCGCGCCGCCGACGATGCCGACGAACCACGACGGAAATGTCTGCTTCACGAGACGCAGCAACGCGAGATCGGTTTGCGCGCCTTCGAGTCCGTGCACGGTGAGCACCGCAGCAAAGCCGACGAGGAACAGGAATGCGATGAGCACCTGATAGATCGGCATCAGCACGACGTTCTTGCGCAGCGCCGATGCATCGCGCGCCACGTACACCGCCGTGAAGCCGTGCGGATACAGGTAGTAGCCGATCGACGTCAGCAGCAGCGTCGAGTTGTACCAGCTCAGGTTGAACCCGCGCTCGGGCATGCGCAGCAGTTCCGGATGCACGGCATCGATGCGCGCGAACATTTCGCCGAAGCCGCCGAAGTAATGCAAAGGCAGGTACGTGCCGAGAAAGATCGCGAGGCCGAGAATCAATACGTCCTTGAAGATCGCGATGCTCGCCGAGCCGTGAATGCCCGAAACAGTCATGTACGCGACCATCAGCAGCGCGCTGATCCAGATCGCGGTGTTCTGCGAAATGAGGCCATACGACATCTCGGAGACGATGATGCCCAGCCCGCGCAACTGGATGATGAGCAGCGACACCATTGCGAACACTGCGACCACCGACACCAGCACGCCGACGGCGCGGCTCTCGTACTTCGATGCGAAGTAATCGGCAAACGATACGAGGTTGCGATCCTTCGCGTATCGCCAGATGGCGGGCAGCATCCAGTAGCCGAGCACATACGCGAGGCAGCCGTACGACAGGATATAGAACGCCGGCACGCCCTTGCTGTAGGTCCAGCCGCTCGCGCCGAGGAAGGAGAACGTCGAGAAGGCTTCGCCCGCCATCAGCAGAAAGGTCAGCAGCGAGCCGAAACCGCGCCCCCCTACTGCCCATTGCTCGAGACTGAGCTTTTTCCCGCGACGCGCGTAAAGGCCCACGGCCAGCGCGAAGATCGCGAACAGGACGATGATGATCAGCGACGCGTTCATTGTCCGCCTCCCGCGTTCGCCGCTTCATCGCGGCTGTCGAGAAAATAGATGAGCGCGAGAATGGCTGCGGTTCCGGCCATCCAGAACAGATTCCAGACGAGCAGGAACGGCACGCCGAAGAGAAGCGGCGTATGCGCGGCGATCGAGCCGCCCGAATAGAGGCCGATGAACGGCAGCGCGGCAAGAAGAATGCGGAGTTTCATGAGGTTCCTCGCATGACCTGTCAGAACTTCTGACGCAGACCGGCGACGAACGCCAGTTGTGAAGTCGTCGACGATGGCGCGGCGATGCCATCGATCCAAGCATGACCGATGCCCGCCGAAGCCTTCTGATAAAGACCGTTCACATAGACGTCGGTGCGCTTGGACAAAAGGTACTGGAGACCGCCCGATACCTGATGATAGTGCCCGCTCGTATCGCCTTGCGACGCCTGCGTGTAGGTATAGCCGAGCGCCGCGATCAACGCGGGCGACAGCGCATAGCGCACGCTGCCCTCATAGTTTCCGAAGCGCAGCGCGCCGCCCGACGCCATGTTGAAATCGGAGCCCGTGTAGAGCAACCCGAACGTCGCGGGACCGAATGCGTAGGTTCCGCCCGCGCCCCAGATCTGCTGGCGCGTCGTGTCGACGAGACGCGTGCCGAAGATCGCGGCGCTCGGCGCGTAATAGTTGTCCGATGCGACCGCGCCCACTGCGCTGCTCGCGGGCTGATTCATGCGCGCGTAGGCTGCGCCGAGATTCAGCGGCCCGCGCGTGTAAGAAAGACCCGCGCTCCAGCTATTGTTGGCTGCAAAGCCGGTGGCATTCGAAAAGCCGTACATTACGTTCGCCTGCAATCCGGCGAGGATCGGCGAAACGTACTTCACCGCGTTGTTCGTGCGGAACGTGTTGTTGATGTCGTCGTTGTCGAACGGATGCGTCGAATACTGCACGAGCGTATTGCTGATCTGAATCGCGCCGAGAATGTCCTGGACCGTGTTGTACTGACGGCCCAGCGTGACGGCGCCGAGTGTGTCGCTGCTCATGCCGACCCACGCCTGCCGGCCGAACATGCGCCCGGCCTGCATCGCCGTGCCGTTCATCACGTTGAAGCCGTTTTCGAGCTTGAAATTGGCTTTCAGCCCGCCGCCCAGATCCTCCGCTCCGAGCAGGCCCCAGCGCGGTCCCGACTCGTTGCCGCCCGTCGCCTGCCATGCGGAATGGCCTTGCTGATTGTTCGTGTACGTGATGCCTGCATCGACGATGCCGTACAGCACGACGTTCGACTGCGCGCCCGCCGTTGCGGTCAGCGCCATGCCTGCGCCGGCTGCCACGAGCGATGTCCTCCAGTTGTTCACCTGCGCTTTCATCATCCTTGTCTCCGGGCTTTTGTCTCGTCACGGGGCTTTTCTGCGCCACGTCCGAGCCTTTTGTCTGACGTCGAAGCGTGATGGCAGGGCCGTTCGCATCGACGTGGACTGATGTTAGCCATCTCCCCTTGTATTCAAAAATTAAATGTTCGAATGAACACCAGTTGAAAAGCGAATACCATGCGATTGCCAGCGCCCTTCCCCGCGTGATAGAAGTCGATGTCCCATTCGAAGATCGACCCGGTCGATGAAACACGTTCCCAAAGCACGTACGCCGCTGTTCGACCTGGACCTGCTCAAAGCCATCGTCATGGTGGCCGATTGCGGCACGTTCACTGCCGCTTCCGCGCGCCTTCATTCGACGCAGTCGACGGTGAGTCAGAAAGTCCGACGCCTCGAAGAGATGGCGGGACACAGGCTGCTCGAACGCGGCAGCCGCGACGTTCGTCCGACCGACGCCGGCGAAACGCTACTTGCTTACGCGCGCCGGATGCTCGCGCTCAACGATGAAATGATCGAGGCGCTGTCGGGCGCGAATGTCGGCTTGACGGTGCGTCTCGGCGTGCCGGAAGACTTTGTCGGCGGGCCGACCACGCACATGCTGGCGGCCTTCAACCGGAAGCATCCGCAGGTGAAACTCGAAGTGACGAGCGGACTGAGCCGCGACCTGAGCAACAGCTACGATCGCGGCGATCTCGACCTGATCCTCGTGAAGCAGCGGCGCAACAGCCGCGAGGCCGTCGCGACGTGGCCCGAGCAGTTGAGATGGATCGACAGCGCGAAGAATCCTTCGTTTCAACTCGATCCGATTCCCCTCATCGCGTTCCCGCCGCGCGGGCTCTATCGCGACGACATGACCAACGCGATCGAAAGCATCGGACGGCGCTGGCGGCTCAGCTTCATCAGTTCGAGTCTGAGCGGCATTCAGGCGGCGGTCGCCGATGGTCTGGGCATCAGCCTGCTTCCGGCGCGCGCCGTCTCGCCGGACCACGTCGTATTGACGACGAAAAGCGGACTCCCGGCGATCGAGACGATGGATATCGCGCTGCTGCATCGCCCGACCGCCGATGCCGTCGTGAAGGAACTCGCGCGGGCGCTGTCGCGAATGTTCGGGCCGCAGCGCCGCTAGTCGCGGTGTTCAAGGGATGCGAGGTGAAAGGCGGTTAGTCGCATCGCTAGCTGACCCAGCCTCGCTCGATGAGCGGCACGTCCCAGGCAGGCTCGGGGCCCAGCCGCTCAGCGAGAAACTCGACGAGCGCTTTCACCTTCAGCCCTTGCCGCTGCGTGGCGGGATAGACGGCTGCGAAGTTCATCGGCGAGAGCGCATAGTCCGCCAGAACCGGCACGAGCGTGCCATTGAGCAGCGACGCGCTCGCGACCAGCGTCGGCAGGCAGACCACCCCGCCGCCTGTCAATGCGTAGTCATGCAGCAGGTGAACCGAATTGGAGCGGATGATGCCGGGCAGTTCGATTTCGACGACCTCGCCGCCGCGCGTCATCGTCCAGCGATTGCGCGACGGATAACCCGAATAGAGCGCCGTCCTGTGATCCAGCAGATCGCGCGGATGCCGCGGCGCGCCATGCTCGTTCAGGTACGAAGGCGCGGCGCAAAAGAGCCGCCGCACGGTGAAGAGACGCCGCTCGATCAGGGATTCGGAGATCGGCGGGAAGATCTGGAACGCGACGTCGAAGCCCTCTTCGATCGGATCGACGACGCGGTCATTGACGATCACGTCGAGCTGGATGCCGGGATAGCGCCGATTGAACTCGGCCAGCGATGCGCCGAAGTGGCCCAGCGCGAAACCGGGCAGCATCTGGATCCGGAGCCGCCCGGTAGGGGTCGCGCGCAGCTCGCGCATCTGGTCGGTCAGTTCGTTGACGCGTCCCACCACTTCCGCGCAGTCCCGGTAGAACGCCTCGCCGACATCGGAGAGCCTGACGTGCCGCGTGCTGCGATGAAACAGCGGCACGTTGAGGAACTTCTCTAGCTGCTGGATGCGGGTGGTGACGACCGAGCTGGCGACCCCCAACTGCCGCGCCGCTTCCGCGAAGCTGGAGGTCTCCGCCACCCGCACGAAGGCTTCGATGCTGAGAAAACGGTCCATGCTGGTCCCTTTCGGTCGTGTCCAGCATGTCAGTGTATCCGCGGCGCGCGAGGTTCCGGCGCGCCCGTGCTTACTCGGGCTGTTCGCTTCCGGTGAGCTCGGCCGCCCGCGCTTGTCCGCGCGCCCGGGCCGGCGCGGTTTCTTCGAGCAGCAGGCTCACGCCGATGCCGAGGAGCACGGCGCAAATCGGCAGCCAGAGAATATTCTGGATTCCGAAGTGTGTTGCGACGAACCCCGCGAGCGCGGGCGCCACGCCGCCGCCGAAGATCTCGCCCGCGCCGACGACGATGCCGATCGCGGTCGACACCATGCCGATGGGCGCGGCTTCCGTCGCGACCGGTCCGGAGAGCAGCGAGACGAGGCCCAGCGTGAAGAAGGCCGCCACGAACAGCACGATGAACAGGACGAGCGGCTGCGCGCCGATGCCGCGAAACACGTACAGCATGACCGCCGTCCCCGCGAAACCGGCGATGCTCGCGAGCCGCCGTCCGACGATATCGGACAGCCCCGGCAGACCGAACTGACCGACGAAGCCGCCGAAGCCGATCGCCGACACCACGATGCCCATGCGCTGCGTGTCAAGCGCGAGATACTCGGTGAGGTAAAGCGGCAGCATCGCGCCGAGCACGAAAACGCCCGTCATCGCACAGAACAGCGCGACCATGGCGACGGGAATGTTGCGGCTCTTCAGCACGTCGCGCCAGTTGCCGTGCGCGACGTGTCCGTCGTGCGTCTCGCGATGCGCGGATGCCGGAACGGTGGCGCGCGGCTCGCGAATCACGAAGAACATCAGCAATCCGAGGATCAAGCCGGGAATGGAAACGAGCGCGAAAACCCAGCGCCACGAGACCACATTGAGCAGTTGCGTTGCGATGATCGGCGAAAGCGCAAGACCGAACAGCGCGAATCCGCTTTGTTGCAACCCGAGGTTGAAGCCGCGCCGCTTCGGATGCGAAGCGTCCGCTGTCGCAGCGAAGCTCGTCGGGCAGAACGAGCCTTCGGCGACGCCCATCAGCGCGCGAACGGCCAGCAGGCTCGCGAGCCCGCCTGCCACGCCCGAGAACCCGGACAGCAACGAGAACGCGATGATCGCGGGCACCAGCACCTTGCGCCGCCCGATCTTGTCGGAGATGCCGCCCATCAGCGCGGCGAACACGCCCCACGAAAGGCCCAGAATGCCGATACAGTTGCCGACATCCTGTGCGGTGAGATGCAGATCCTTCATGATCGCCGGAAAGAGCGGCGCGATCAGCCATCGATCGAGGCCGACAAGGCCGAATCCGAGCGCTAGCAGCGTCACGGCTTTCCATTCGTAGGACGTATCCCACCGGTTCGAGGTCATCTTTGTCTCCTGAGTCAGAATCGGCGACGACTTCGTTGAATGGCAGCGCCGTCGACGAAACAGAGCGTGACCCAGACGCCGCACGAAAAGAACGGCCGAACCGGCGAATGCGTCATTTGCGAAATGCAAACAATGACGCGGCGGCAGCACTCGCCGGCTTCATGACACACGGATCGAGCGGAATTCGGCCCGACTAGGGATACTTCGGATGGACGCCCCGAATCGAAGGAAGACGCGACATGAACAAACGATCGATGATCCCGGCGCTGGCCATCGCGCTCGCCGGTTGCGCCGCGAGCGGCGCGCAGCAGGGCACGACGAACCTGAGCGCGGCGCAATGCCGCGATCTCACCGCGCTCAGGAATCACGCGCCACCCACGCGCGAGCGCAACATGAGCGAACTGGCGGCGCTCGAAAGAGCGGGATACGACCCGTCGAAGTTCTTCGATCCGTACTATCCCGATGATCTGCACGCGGCGCAGCGTCGGGTCGATCAGTGGTATCGGGCGGAATGCCCGCAGGCGCGAACGGATTGAGGCGCATGGCCTGTCGATATAATGGCCCTTCCGTTCAAAGAGGTTATCGCATGAAATCAGTCATCGCTTTGCTCGCCGCATCCACCATTGCATCGACCGCATTCGCCGCCAACACCACCGAGAAGCTGCCATCGGGCGTGGTCGTCGAACACATCAAACAAGGCACCGGCGCGCAACCGGCGGCCGACGACGTCGTCAGCGTCAACTATCGCGGCACGCTCGCGGACGGCACCGAATTCGACAGTTCGAGCAAGCACGGCGGCCCCGCGACCTTCCCGCTCAACCGCGTGATCCCGTGCTGGACCGAAGGCGTTCAGAAGATCAAGGTCGGCGGCAAGGCGAAGCTGACATGCCCGGCGGCGACCGCCTACGGAAGCCGCGGCGTGGGCACGATCCCGCCGAACAGCGACCTGACGTTCGAAGTCGAACTGCTCGGCATCAAGAAGTAATCGAGTGCGCGGCTCATCATCGCGATTGCAGCCGCGCGTCCGATTCAATTGCCTTCGTCGCGCAACTGCGCAAGCGATGCACGCTGCCTGCCGTTCGCGTCGAAGTTATCGTCGGCGAGCCAGCGTTCGAATGCGCGCCGGATGCGCGGCCAGTTGCGGTCGATGATCGCGTACCACGCCGTATCGCGATTACGCCCCTTGTAGACGATCGCCTGCCTGAAAATGCCTTCGAACTCGAAGCCGAGCCGAAGCGCGGTCTTGCGCGACGGCGCGTTCAGGCTGTCGCACTTCCATTCGTAGCGTCGATACCCCAGGTCTTCGAAGACATATCGCATCAGGAGATATTGCGCTTCCGTCGAGATGCGCGTCTGCTTGAGCAAGGGCGAGAACGTGACGCTGCCCATTTCGATCACGCCATGCGCAGGCTCGATGCGCATCAGCGCGAGTGTGCCGACCGCCTTGCCGCTCGCCGAATCGATGACGGTGTAATGCAGCGGGTCCGCGGACGCCGCCGCCTTCGTCAGATAGTCGCGGAAGGCGTCGAAGTCCGCGAACGGCCCGACGAACAGGTAAGTCCAGTCGCTGCCATCCGGCGCCCGGCCGTAGGCTTCGAAGAGGTCGGCGGCGTGGCGATCCACGTCGAGCGGCTCGATGCGGCAGTGCCCGCCTTCGATGCCGATGCGCGCGGGACGTTCGCGCGCTTTCCAGTCCGTCACCGGTTCGCCGATGGGCTGCTGATGCTCGTTGGTTCTCGTCATGCGTGAGGCCGCTCCGGTTGCGTGATGGGGAATTCGCAGTCTAAAAGCTCAGCCATCGAAAATCGAGCGATTCTGAAATTTCGGAACGGCCTGTGTCCAGCGAAAATCAGCAGAAAAAAACCCGCTTTAAATCAGTAACTTGGCGTATCGAATCCGTAAGGCTCGCTTGGCACGGGCCTTGCCTTGTCATGGGCACAGACCCGCCGCGAAGCCTTTTCGCGGCTCAAAGGCCAGCCGGCCGGCTCACGACCGGCCACGAACGGAGACGACATCTTGACCCTGCCATTGCCGCATCGCACGCCGACATTCCGCTAGCCGGCCCGCCCGCTTTCCCACACGCATCCCGAATCATCCGCACGGCGCGGCGCTGGACGCCCTCGTCCGCCGGTCGGATCGCAGCACCCGCATCGCCCAATCAGCAAGGAGACATTCGTGCATATCACCTCTCAACCCGCGCATCGCGACGACGCGCAGCAGACATCGACGAACAAGGAACGCTTCTGGCCCGAGGGCTGGTGGAAGCTGATGGAAACGCGCATCGGCATCATTCCGCTGCCGGTGTATGTGCTGCTGCTCGTGCTGATCGGCGGCTTCGCGGTGACGGGCAAGGTGCCGGGAGAAATCTCGATGGCGATCGCCGTGCTCGCCTTCTTCGGCTTCACGTGCGCCGAGATCGGCAAGCGCATGCCGCTCGTGCGCAACATCGGCGCGGCGGCGATCTTCGCGACCTTCATTCCGTCGGCGCTGACCTACTACCATCTGCTGCCCAAGCCGATCCTGAATCTGACGACCGAGTTCACGAAGCAGACGAACTTCCTGTATCTCTTCATCGCGTCGATCATCGTCGGCAGCATTCTGAGCATGGACCGGCGCGTGCTGATCCAGGGCTTCATCAAGATCTTCATTCCGCTCGCGGTCGGCTCGATCGCGGCGGCGATCGTGGGCACGCTCGTCGGCACGGCGCTCGGGCTCGGCGCGCGCCACACGCTGCTGTATATCGTCGTGCCGATCATGGCGGGCGGCGTCGGCGAAGGCGCGATTCCGCTTTCGATCGGCTATTCGGAAATCATGCATCTGCCGCAGGGCGAGCTCTTCGCGCAGGTGTTGCCGCCGGTGATGCTCGGCAGCCTCACGGCGATCGTGCTGTCGGGCGTGCTCGACATGGTCGGCCGCCGCTATCCGCATCTGACGGGCAAGGGCCGTCTGCAAGTAGGCGAGCAGGACGAGATGGACCCGGTGAAGGAAGAGATCAGCGGGCATATCGACGTGACGCACATCGCGGCGGCGGGCATCACGGCGATCACGCTGTATTTGCTCGGCCTGATGTGCCGCAACATGTTCGGCCTGCCCGCGCCGGTCGCAATGCTGTTCCTGGCCGTGCTCGTGAAGCTCGCTCGGGCGGTGTCGCCGCAGCTTCAGGAAGGCGCGTTCGTCGTGTACAAGTTCTTCTCGACGGCGGTGACCTATCCGCTGCTGTTCGCGATCGGCGTGGCGATGACGCCGTGGGACAAGCTGATGGCCGCGTTCACGCTGGCGAACATCGTGACGATCGTGGTGACGGTGGCGACGCTGATGGCCACGGGCTTCGTGGTCGGGCGGCTGATGAAGATGTACCCTATCGACACCGCGATCGTGAATGCCTGCCACAGCGGCCAGGGCGGCACCGGCGACGTGGCGATTCTGACGGCCGCCAACCGCATGACGCTGATGCCCTTCGCGCAGATCGCGACGCGCATCGGCGGTGCGATCGTCGTCACGCTGACCTTGTTGATCCTGGCGCATTTCGGATGATCGAGTATGACGATGCTGGGCGTTCCCCTGTGGGCAGTGGCGGCAAGCGCGGTGCTCTATCTCGCGGCTGCTGCGGGGGCAATGGGGGTGGCCTGGCATCGCGGACTCGATGCACTGACCGAAGCGGGCGCGCACCGGCTGGACCTGTACGCCGCGAGCCTCAGGAGCGAACTGGGCCGCTATGAGATCCTGCCCGCGATCGCATCGCGCCAGGACAGCATCAAGACGTTGCTCGAAGCTCCGCCCGAAGCGCGGCGCGCCCTGCTCCCCGCCGTCGACGACTATCTGGAAGCGGTCAACCGTGACGCGGGCAGCGTCGCCGTCGATGTCATCGATCTGAACGGCGATGTCATCGCCGCGAGCAACTGGAATCAGCGGGTGAGCTTCGTCGGCACCAACGTCGCGTATCGTCCTTACTTCACCGATTCGATTTCGGTCGGCAGCGGCCGCTTCTTCGGCATCGGCACGAACACGGGCGAGCCGGGGCTGTACTTCGCGAGCGCGGTGCGCAGCGGACACAAGGTGCTCGGCGCGACCGCCGTGAAGATCAGCGTCGATCCGTTGGAAGCCGCGTGGCGCGTGCCGAACGAAGCAGCCATGGTCGTCGATGGCAACGGCGTCGTCGTGATCTCGACGGTGCCCGCGTGGAAGTTCACCGCGCTAGCGCCCATCGCCGCGCACAAGCAGGAACAGATTCAGGCATCGCGCCAGTATGCGGGCCACAAGGTCGACAATCTCGGCTATGAACGGCTCGACGACTGGCGCAACGGCGCGTGGTTCGCGCGCCTGCCCGACTGGTCGCATCCCGGCCGCGAGCGGCGCTATCTCGTGATGTCGCGCAGCGCGCCGCAGGCCGGCGACGCGATCATGGTCGCGCTCGATCTTTCCACGGCGCGGCGGCAGCAACAGCTCGCCTTCGCGTTCGTGACGGGCGCGTTCCTGATCGCGGCGCTCTACGGGCTCTACGCCGTGCAGCGGCGCCGCGTGATCGTGGAGCGGCTCAAGGCGCAGGACGCCTTGCAGCGCGCGAACGACCATCTCGAGGCGACCGTGCAGCAGCGGACCGCGGCGCTGCAGCAGGAGATCGACGAACGCGTGCTCACCGAGCAGAAACTGCGCGATTCGCAACAGGAACTGGTGCATGCGGGCAAGCTCGCCGTGCTCGGGCAGATGGCGGCTGGCCTCACGCACGAAATCAATCAGCCGCTCGTCGCGATCCGCACGCTGTGCGACAACGCGCGCACGTTCTTCGAGCGCGGCCAGAGCGCGCAGGCGATCGCCAATCTGGCGCGCGTGGGCAAGCTCGTCGAGAACATGGCGCTTCTCACGGCGGAACTGAAGGCCTTCGCGCGAAAACCCGAGGCGAACACGGTGCCGGTCTCGCTCGCCGACGCGTTCGCGCACGCGCGGCTCATTCACGACGCGCGCATCCGCAACGAACGCGTGCAACTCGACATCGACATCGCGCCGGACGCGGTCGTCGCCGCCGAGCCGGGGCGGTTGCAGCAGGTGATCGTCAATCTGCTCGGCAATGCACTCGATGCGCTCGCCGGTCGCGAAGCGCCGTGCATCCGGATCGCCGCGAGCCGCGCCGACGACCCCGCTCGCGTGCTGTTCATCATCGCCGACAACGGTCCCGGCATCGATCCCGACGTGCTCCCGCATCTGTTCGAGCCGTTCGTCACGACCAAGCCGCGCGGGCATGGCCTCGGGCTCGGGCTCGCGATCACGTCGCGCATCGTCGAGGGCTTCGGCGCGCGAATCGCGGCTGTCAATCCCGCAGGCGGTGGCGCACAATTCACCATCGAATTCGTAGCGGCGAACGGCCGGAGCATCGAGAGTGAATAAAAACGTGAACCCGCAGGCAAGCGACGACATCCGCGTAGTGATCGTCGAGGATGACGAAGACGTCCGCCTCGGCGTCGAACAGGCGGTGGCGCTCGCGGGCTTTCCGGTCGAATCCCACGCGACGGCCGCGAGCGCGCTCGCCGCGGCCGTGCCCGGCGCGCCTGTCGTGTACGTTTCCGACCTGCGCATGCCCGGCATGGACGGCATGCAGTTGCTCGAACACGTGCTCGCAATCGATGCGCAGATTCCCGTGGTGCTCATCAGCGGTCATGCCGACATTTCCACGGCCGTCGGCGCGATGCGCGTGGGCGCCTACGATTTCATCGAGAAGCCGTTCTCGTCCGAGCACATCGCGGGACGCGTCGCGCGCGCGGTCGAGAAGCGCCGGCTCACGCTCGAGGTCGCCGGCCTGCGCGCCGCGCTGCAAAACGGGCGCGGCATCGAGGCGCTCGTGCTCGGCAAGTCGCCGGCCATCGCCGATGTGCGCAAGAAGATCCTGCGGCTCGCGGATACCTCGGTGTCGGTGCTCATCACGGGCGAGACGGGCACCGGCAAGGAGCTCATCGCACGCGCGCTGCACGATTACGGCCGGCGGCGCGAGCATCACTTCGTCGCGCTCAATTGCGGCGGCCTGCCCGAGCAACTCTTCGAGAGCGAGCTCTTCGGGCACGAGGCGGGCGCGTTCACCGGGGCGACGAAGAATCGCGTCGGCAAGATCGAGTGGAGCGACGGCGGCACGCTCTTTCTCGACGAGATCGAAACCATGCCGATCGCGCTGCAGATCAAGCTGTTGCGGGTGCTCCAGGAACGGCGCGTCGAGCGGCTCGGCACCAATGAATCGATTGCCGTCGACTGCCGCGTCGTGGCGGCGTCGAAGGCGGACCTCGCGCTGCTTTCGTCGGAAGGACGCTTTCGCGCGGATTTGCTGTATCGGCTGAATGTCGCGCTGATCGATCTGCCGCCGCTGCGCGAACGCCGTGAAGACGTGCCGCTGCTCTTCGAGCATTTCGTGCTCGCGGCGGCGCAGCGCTTCGGCCAGGATGCGCCGACGGTCACGGCCGCGCAGGTTTCCGAACTGACCGCGCATCGATGGCCGGGCAACGTGCGCGAGTTGCAGAACGTGGCCGATCGCTTCGTGCTGGGTCTCGCGGGCGAACAACTGATCCCGTCCGGCGACCGGCCGCGCGGCAACGTCCCGCTCAACGAGCAGCTCACGCAGATCGAGCGCGTGCTGATCGAGGACATGCTGCGGCGTCACAATGGCAATGTCAGCGCGGCGAGCGAAGCGCTCGGCATGCCGCGCAAGACGCTGTATCACAAGCTACGGCAGTTCAATATTTCCGCGCGCGACGCTCAGGCCGAACGCGACGAGGACTGATCGCGCATTCACGCCGCACGATCATCGCGCGGCCGTGTCCGGCTTCACGGTGCCGTCGGGCTGCGGCACTTCGATCGGCTTCACTTCGACGGGCGCGGTGCCGTCTTTCCTGATCCCGAGCTTGTCCGCCGTTTTGGGCGAGACATCGACGATGCGGTCTTTCACATAAGGACCGCGATCCCTGATCTCGACCACCTCGCTGTTGCCGTTGTCGAGATTGGTGACCCGGGCCTTGGTGCCGAGCGGAAGCGTCTTGCTGGCGGCCGCGTTGGATTGCGGATTCATGTGCGTGCCGTCCGCCATCTTCTTCTTGTAGAAGTTGCGGCCGTAGTACGACGCCTCGCCCTTGCGCGGCTTGCCGGACCGGTCGAGACCGGCTTCATGGGTCAACTTCACCTTCGCGTGCCGATGATTCGTCGGCGCGCTCTTGTGCGCCGGATACGCCGTGCCGAGACAGCACGACAGGATCACGCATACGAATGCCCGAAGCCGCTTCATGTTCCGTTCCCTCGAACTCGATGTCCCGACACGCTTCGGGTAGCAGGGATCGGACCATTTCCATCTGTTCAATACCTCGGCCGCTGCCGATCCCACACACGCGGAAGCGCAGCTTGTATAGTGCGAGAGCCTAAAAACTGTTGATCAGGGGAAGCGTATGAACCAGAAGAACAAACGGCGTCTCTTGTTGGCCGGCGGCATCGCAGCGGCGGCGCTCTGCGTGAGCGGATGCACCACCACGGGCCCATCGTCCGGTGAGACCGCGGCCGGCACGGCCGATCGCAACCGCGCCATCGACGCCGCCGTCGATGCGACGCTGCAACGCCTGTATGTCTCCGTGAGCGGCTCGCGCGAGCTCGTGAACAAGGCGCGTGGCGTGCTCGTCTTTCCCAGAGTGATCGCAGCGGGATTCTGGCTGGGCGCGCAATACGGCGAAGGCGCGCTGCGTGTCGATGGCCGCACCGACGGCTACTACAGCACCGCGGGCGGTTCGTTCGGCTTGCAGATCGGCGCCCAGTCGAAGGCGATCGTCTATGTGTTCCTGACCGACGACGCGCTCGCGCAATTCCGTCGACGAGACGGCTGGGCCGCCGGCACCGACGCGACCGTCGCGGTAGCGAAGCTCGGCGCAAACGGCCAGCTCGATACGACCACGGCGACGAACCCTGTCGAGGTTTTCGTCCTGACGAACGCCGGTCTCATGGCCGGCGTGTCGCTCGAAGGCACGAAGGTGAGCCGGTTGAGCCCCTGATGATTCGCATGGCGAATCATTCTATGGATGGGGCTCACAAATCCTTCACCAGACGAAGCGCATCGTAGATCGCGGCGTGCGTGTTGCGCGCCGATACCGCATCGCCGATTCTGAAGAGCTGGAAGCGCCCTTCGGGGTTTCGTTCGACGACTTGCGGCTTGCCGTCGACAAGCTGCTCGTAATCGACCGAGCCGAGATTCGACGACAAAGGCTTCAACTCGAAATACAGCTCGTCCATCGGAATCGTGCCGTGATTCACGACGATCTGATCGTGGCGCTGCTCCTTCTGAACGCCGCCGTAATCGCTGCCGATCGTCGCCACCAGATCGCCGCCCTCGCGACGAACCGATTCGAGGCGGAACGTCACGGTGAAGGTGGTCGCGAGCTTCTGCAGCGAGCGCATGTAGGGCACGAGATTCATGCTCATGACTTCGGGCGAGAACGAGCGGTCGGGCGTCATCACTTCCACCTTGCCGCCAGCCTGTGCGATGGTTTCGGCCGCCTGGAGCGCGGCGTGATCGCCGGCATCGTCGAAGATCAGCACGTTCGCGCCGGGCTTCACATCGCCCGAGATGATGTCCCACGACGAGACGACATGCTCGTTGCCTTCGCTGCAGACCTCCGTATGCGGCATGCCTCCGGTCGCGACGATCACCACGTCGGGATTTTCCGCGAGCACCGTTTCCGTGTCCGCCCACGTGTTGAACTTGAACCGGACGCCGAGCCTTTCACACTGCGCCATGCGCCAGTCGATGATGCCCATCATCTCCTTGCGGCGAACGTTCTGCGCGGTGAGACGAATCTGGCCGCCGGGATCGTTCATCGCTTCCAGCACGACGACGTCATGTCCGCGTTCGCCCGCGACGCGCGCCGCTTCGAGACCCGCCGGCCCCGCGCCGACGATGACGATCCTGCGCTTCGTCGCGGCGGGCTCGATGGTATGCGGCATCTCCAGTTCGCGGCCCGTCGCGGCATTGTGGATGCACAGCGCCATGCCGCCCTGATAGATGCGATCGAGACAGTAGTTCGCGCCCACGCACGGACGGATATCGTCTTCCCTGCGCTCGATGATCTTGCGCACGATATGCGGATCGGTCATATGCGCGCGCGTCATGCCGACCATGTCGATCTTGCCCGACTCGATGGCGTGACGCGCCGTCGCGACGTCCTGAATGCGCGCCGCATGAAAGGTCGGGAAGTCGGTCGCCCGCCGGATTTCGCCCGCGAAATCGAGGTGCGGGGCGCTCTTCATCCCCATGATCGGGATGACGTCGGTGAGACCGGCGTCGGTTTCGAGATGCCCGCGAATGACGTTCAGGAAATCGACGAGACCGCTGTTCTTCAGACGCTTCGAGATCTCGATGCCCTCTTCCTTCGTGATGCCGCCTGCGAGGAGTTCATCGGCCGTATAACGAATGCCGACGAGAAAGCGCTCGCCGACGCGCTCGCGAATCGCGCGCAGCACGTCGAACGTGAAGCGCATGCGATGGTCCAGCGAGCCGCCGTAAGGACCGTCGAGCGTATTCGTCAGCGGCGACCAGAACTGGTCCATCAAGTGACCGTAGGATTCGATCTCCAGTCCGTCGAGCCCGGCGGCTTTCATGCGCTCCGCCGCATCCGCGAAATCGCGGACGATGCGTTCGATATCCCAGTCTTCGAGCTTCTTCGGGAAAGCCCTGTGCGCCGGCTCGCGATTGTGCGACGGCGAAACCACGGGCAGCCAGTCGCCCTTGTCCCAGCGCGTGCGGCGCCCGAGATGAGTCAACTGGATCATCACCTTCGCGCCGTGCTCGTGGCATTCGTCGACGAGATCCTTCATCCACGGCACGACTTCGTCCTGGTACGCGAGGATGTTGTTGAAAACCGGCGGGCTGTCCTTCGATACCGCCGCGGAGCCGGCTGTCATCGTCAACGCGATGCCGGCCTTGGCCCGCTCGACGTGATAGGCGCGATAGCGCTCCTTCGGCATCCCGTCCTCGGCATAAGCCGGTTCATGCGACGTCGTCATGATCCGGTTGCGGAACGTGACATGTTTCAGCGTAAAAGGCTGCAGCAGCGGATCCGTGGACATGGGTGCCTCTTCGAGCAGGTAGGGACGAACGACCGTTGTGATGCAAAGAGTAGAACCTCTGTACACATGTGTCAAGTTAAGCGACTATGGTGTACAGTGTGCATGACAGACAAGGGAAACGACGCTATGGACGACACGCTCGACGTGGTGCGCGGCTCCGCCGACATGTGGCTGGACGCGGCGTATGAAGGCCTTCTGGAAGGAGGCGTGGAAGCGGTCCGAATACTTCCGCTCGCAAAAAAGCTGAATCTTTCGCGGACGAGCTTCTACTGGTTCTTCAAGGATCGGGAGGAGCTTCTTTCCACCCTGCTCGACCGATGGAAGCAGAAGAACACAGGCAACTGGATCGATCGTACGGAAGCGTATGCGGACAGCGTGTGCGAAGCGATGCTGAACGTCTTCGACTGCTGGTTCGACGACACGATTTTCGACTCGCGTTTCGAGGCCGCGATGCGCAGTTGGGCGCAGCAATCGCCGGAGATCGCGGAACACATGGCGCAGGACGACGCGCAACGCATCGCCGCATTGACGGCCCTGTTCGCGCGCTTCGGCTATGAGCCGCGCGCCGCCGATGTCCGCGCGCGCGTGGCCTATTTCACGCAGGCGGGCTATGTGTCGACGAAGCCCGATGAAGACATGGCGGTGCGCATGTCGCGCATTCCCGAATACGTCGAAGTATTCACGGGCGTGCGGCCGAAGAAGCACGAACTTCAGCGCTTCTACTCGCGGCGCAATTTCCAGTTCGGGTAAGCGATCACGCGTTGGCGGCCGCGCCGAGCTCGATCATGAACTTCGCCGCTTTCAGCGAATGAATTCCGCTCGAACGCTCAATCGGCGCCCATCGTCGTGACCGGTTCCCACTTGGACGACCTCACCTGATAAAGCGTCGAAGTCGGATGCTTCAGATCGCCGTTCTTGTCGAATGAGATCTGGCCGGTTATGCCGGTATATTGGATCGAGCGCAGCGCCGGCATGAAGGTGGCGGGCTTCACGGAGTTCGCCTGCTTCATGGCCGTGATGGCGAGCCACGCGCTGTCGTATGCGAAGGGCGCATAGGTCAGCGTCTCGGCGCCGAAGCGCTTCTTGAACTTCTCCGCGAACGCACGACCTTCCGGCAGGGAATCGACGGGGCGGCCATATTCCCAGGCCATCGCCCCTTCGGCGGCGCTTCCCGCCACCTTGATGAATACGCTGTCCGCAATGCCGCCGCTACCGACGAACTGCGCGCGAATGCCCAGTTGCTTCATCCGTTTCGTGACGAGCGCGGCCTGATTGTCGACGCCGCCGAAGTAAAGCAGATCGGCATTCGCCGATTTGATATTGGTGAGCTGGGCGTTGAATTCTACTGCCTTGTCGTTGGTGTACTCCTCGGCGACGATCTGTCCGCCCGCCGCCTGCACGGCCTTCTTGAATTCCTCGACCGCGCCCTGGCCGAATGCCGTTCTATCGTCCATCACCGCAATGCGCTTTGCCTTCGTCACTTTCACCGCATAGGTTCCGGCATTCCCGGAGTTCTGTGCATCGGTGGCGATGATGCGGAAGATGTTATCGAACCCCTGGCGCGTGATAGCCGGATTCGTCGCCGCCGGATCGATGAGCGGAATGCCCGCGCGCGCGAATATCGGCGAAGAGGGCAACGCCACGCCGGAGTTGTAATAGCCGACCACGGCCACGACGCCGTCGTCGACGAGCTTCTGTGCCACCTGAACGCCGATGCGCGGATCGCCCTGATCGTCCACCGAAGCGAGTTCGAATTGCACCGGCTGTCCCGCGATGGAAATGTGCTGGCTGTTCGCCTCTTCGATCGCGAGGCGCACGCCGTTCTCCATATCTTTGCCGTTGGCTGCGCCGATGCCCGTCAGCGGCGCGGAAATGCCGATCTTGACGGTCTGCTGCGCGCTTGCCGAAATCGATGCGACCGCCAATGCCGAGGCCAGACACAATGACAGGAGTTTTTTCATGGTGAGCCCGAAAGGTTGATGGACGAACGTTCATGGCGTGCGGCCGACATCGCCGCTAGCCTACCTTTTTCGAACTGAACAATCGTTCAGATAAGAAGCTCTGCACGAAGAAACTATATCCGCATTCTTGGCGATGGGGCTGATGCGTGACCTCCGGATCGCGCAACAGGCCGCGGCCACCGGAGATCAGACGTCAGTCAGGAGCGACGCGGATACTCCGGTGCGGGACGCCAAATCCTCAGGCCGATCGGCTCTCCACCAGCAACGCCCGCATTGCGTCCAGCGCCGCCGAGAAGTGCCCCTTTCGCCACACGAGCAGCGTATCGATGCGTCCGAGCTCGCCCATCGGATGCAGGTCCACCTCGCCGTCCAGACGCGCCAGTCCGAGCACCGAGCGCGGCGCCACGGCGACGCCCGCGCCTGCTGCCACGCACGCGACGATCGCGTGATAAGAACCCAGCTCCAGCACGCGCGCCGGACGGATGCCCTGTTGCTCGTACCAGCGCATCGCGTAAGAGCGGTACGCGCAGCCGCGCTCGAACGCCACCAGCGTGAGGCCCGCGGACTCGCGCGCCATCGTCACGGGCGTTTGCCCGCGCGGCGTGACGAGCGCCAGTTCCTCCTCGAACACCGGCACGGAGTCGAATTGCGCGGCCGCGAGCGCGTCGGGCTCGATCGGCCGCGCCATCACCGCCGCGTCCACTTCGAATGAACGCACGCTCTCGATGAGCGCGCGCGTCACGCCCGTCGTCAGTTCGAGCGTGACCTGCGGCCAGCGCTGGTGATACGCCGCCAGCACGCGCGGCAGCCGGCTCGCCGCCGTGCTTTCCATCGTCCCGAGCCGCAGGCGGCCTTGCGGGCGATTCTCGCTGACCGCGTGACGCGCTTCTTCCGCGAGCGCGAGCAGACGTTCCGCATAGGGCAGCAAGGTCTCGCCGGCCGGCGTCAGCACGAGACGGCGGCCATCGCGAATGAAAAGGTCCGTGCCGAGCGTCTCTTCAAGCTGACGAATGCGCGTCGTCACGTTGGACTGCACGCGGTTGAGCTTGGCCGCCGCGCGCGTCACGCCGTTCTCGCGCACGACAGCCCGGAAAATGGTCAATGCCGACAGATCCATGATCTTTCCAGAAGATTGATCGCATCTCGATTATTCATTTTTCAAGATACATCGGTCAAGCTAGGATGCGTGCATCGTCCCTTTGGTCTTTGCACATCGACTCATGGCATCGCCCGCTCAAGCCTCGTCGCTGCCTGCTCATCGCGCGCGAAACGCCGCGCTCGCGTGCGCAGTCGTGCTGGCGGTGGCGCTGGGCGTGGGCCGGTTCGCGTTCACGCCGCTCTTGCCGCTGATGCTGAAAAGCGGCGCGCTCGATATTCGCCACGGCGGCTGGCTCGCGTCGGCCAACTACGCGGGGTATCTGATCGGCGCGTTGTCGTGCGCGGCGATCCGCTTCGATCACGCGCGCATGGTGCGTCTCGCGCTCGCGTGGACCATCGTGCTGACGCTCGCGATGGGCCTGGTCCATCTCTTCTGGATGTGGGCGGCGATACGGTTCGCGGCGGGTGTCGTCAGCGCGTGGGCCTTCGTGTTCGCGTCGCAATGGGGCTTGCGGCGGCTCGCCGAACTCGACGCGCACGGACTCGGCGGCGTGATCTATGCGGGGCCGGGCGTAGGCATCGTCGCGACCGGCCTGCTCGGCGCGCTGGCCGCGACGCTCGGCGTGCCCGCGCCGTGCGTATGGATCGGCTTCGCGGTCTGCTCGGGCGTGGCGGGCATCGTCGTGTGGAAGACCTTCGCTCATCGGGAATCGACGATGCGTGGCCGCGCCCGTGCCGCCGATCACGTGGCGGGCGCTTCGGCGCGCGTCGATTCGATCGGGCTCGTCGGCCTCTACAGCCTCGCGGGTTTCGGCTACATCATCACCGCGACCTTTTTGCCCGTCATCGCGCGGCAGGCCTTGCCGGACTCGCCGTGGCCCGATCTGTTCTGGCCCGCGTTCGGGCTGGCGCTGATCGCCGGCGCGCTGGTCGCCGCGCGGCTGCCGCTCGCGTGGGACAACCGGCTGCTCTCGGCGGCGTGCTATCTGATTCAGGCGCTGGGCATTCTGCTCGGCATCGTGTTTCCGAGCGCGCTCGGCTTCGGAGTCGGCAGTCTGCTGCTGGGCTTGCCCTTCACCGCGATCACGCTGTTCGCGATGCGCGAGGCGCGCCGCCTGCGCGGCGAGGCCGCGGCGGGGCTGATGGGCTACGCGACGGCCTCGTACGGACTCGGCCAGATCGCGGGGCCGCTCGTCGCAGCGCCGATTGCCGCGCACACCGGAACGTTCTCCATCGCGCTATGGATCGCCGTGGCGGCGCTGGGCTTCGGTGCGGCGGGATTGACCTGGCTCGGACTGCGCGGCGCGGCGCGCGCTGCACAGGCAACAGGATCGTCCTAGCCGCGCAACCGCGCGCGTGTCAAAGTGGCCAGCATTCTCTATGTGGAGCATGCCGTGCCCGCCGCCGAAACATCCACGCTTGTCTATCGCCCCTTCGCCGCCGACGACATCGCCGCCGCGCACGCGCTTTCGGTCGACGTCAAATGGCCGCATCGCGCCGATGACTGGCGCTTCGTGCTCGATGCCGGCGCGGGGTTCATCGCGCAGGACGGCGAGCGCGTGGTCGGCACCGCGCTGTGCTGGAAGTACGGCGAGCACGGCGGATCGCTCGGCATGGTGATCGTCGCGCCGGATTGTCAGGGCCGTGGCATCGGCCGCAAGCTGATGGAACTGCTGCTCGAAGCGCTCGGCGAGCGCATCACGGTGCTGCACGCGACGCCAGCGGGCGAGCCGCTCTACGCGAAGCTCGGGTTCGAACGCATCGGTGCGATTCATCAGCATCAATCGGCCGACTTCAAGGTGCCTCGCATCGACCTGGCGCAAGGCGAACGATTGCGGGCGATCGAACCCGGCGACACGGGCACGCTCGTCGATCTCGCATCGCGCGCGAGCGGGCTGGACCGAAGCGCGCTTTTGCCCGCGCTGTTGAACGTCTCGCGGGGCATCGTGCTCGAACGCGATGGCGCCGTGGTCGGCTTCTCGCTCCTTCGTGAGTTCGGCCGCGGTCATGCCATCGGTCCGGTCGTATCGGTCACCGATGACCGGCAGCACGCGCGCCGCGCACAGGCGCTCATCGCGCACTGGCTCGCGCATAACGAAGACCGGTTCACGCGCATCGACATGCCCGATGAAAGCGGACTGTCGACGTGGCTCGAAAGCATCGGACTGAAGCGTGTCGATACCGTCATCAAGATGGCGCGCAACGGTACGCCGCCGCACGACGCGTCCGTCGCGCAATTCGCGATCATCAATCAGGCGCTGGGTTGAGACCGATGACGATCCTCTATAAAGCCGATCCCGAGCGCGGCAGACAATGGGCGCAGCAGTTCGCGCAAAAGGCACCCGACGTGCCGTTCCGCCTATGGCCCGATATCGGCGATGCCGCGGCGGTACGCTATCTCGCCGCATGGCAGCCGCCCGCCGATGTCATGCAGACCTTCCCCAATCTCGAAGTGATCTTCTCGGTCGGCGCGGGCATCGATCAATTCGATCTGTCGAGCGTGCCGCCGCAGGTCGCGGTCGTTCGCATGACCGAGCCGGGCATCATCGAAGGCATGGTCGAATATGTGACACAGGCCGTGCTCACGATTCATCGCGATCTCTTCGATTACGCCGCGCAGCAACGAGAGCGCGTATGGCGCGAGATGCCCGTGCGCGCGGCTTCGACGCAGCGCGTCGGCGTGCTCGGCCTCGGCATGCTCGGCACCGCCGTGCTGAAGACGCTGCGTCTGTTCGGCTTCGATTGCGCGGGCTGGAGCCGTTCGCCGCATGAGATCGAGGGCGTCGAATGTCATGCGGGCATCGAATCGCTCGATGCGTTTCTCGCGCGCACCGATATCCTCGTGTGCCTGCTGCCGCTCACGGACGCGACGCGCGGTCTGATCGGCAAACATGTGTTCGAGGCCTTGCCGAAGGGCGCGTCGTTCATCAATGTCGGGCGCGGCGCGCACGTGGTCCAGCAGGATCTGCTCGATGCGCTCGACAGCGGCCATCTCCATGCCGCGATTCTCGACGTCACCGATCCCGAGCCGCTGCCGCCGGCGCATCCGTTCTGGACGCATCCGCGCGTGCGCCTGACGCCGCATATCGCGAGCGCGACGCGGCCCGAATCCGCCGTCGACGTCGTGCTGGAGAACCTGCGCCGCCATCGCGCGGGAGAGCGCATGATCGGCGAAATCGACCGCACGCGCGGCTATTGAGTCGCCGGGAGACCTCGCAGCACAAAATGCTGCGAGCGCCCCGCAAAACGCCGCGGATTCGCTTTTTGGCGATTTTTTTGGCGATGCGCGCGATGCGGCTCTGCCGATACCATGAAACGGTCAAGAGCCATTCCGACCCCTTCGCGAAGAGAGAGCCGCATCATGTCGATCAAGTCGCTTGTCGAGTCCGACCGTAAGCATCTGATTCATCCCGTCGTCAGCTATCGCGCGCATGAGGCGCGCGGCGTCACCGTGCTCGATTCCGCCGATGGCGTGTTTCTGCGCGATATCGAAGGCCGCGAACTGCTCGATGCATTCTCCGGCCTGTGGTGCGTGAACACGGGTTACGGGCACGCGAGCATCGTCGAAGCCGCCGCGAAGCAGATGGCGAAACTGCCCTATGCCACGGGCTATTTCCATTTCGGCTCCGAGCCCGCGATCGAGCTGGCCGCGAAACTCGTCGAGCTCGCGCCGGCGTCGCTGCAACACGTGTACTTCACGCTCGGCGGCTCGGATGCCGTCGACTCCGCACTGCGCTTCATCACGCATTACTACAACGCGACGGGCCGTCCGTCGAAGAAGCATTGCATCGCGCTGCAACGCGGCTATCACGGTTCGTCGTCGATCGGCGCGGGGCTGACCGCATTGCCCGCGTTCCATCGCAACTTCGATTTGCCGCTGCCGACGCAGCATCACATTCCGTCGCCGTATGCGTATCGCAACGATTACGCCGATGACGCCGCGCTCATCGCGGCTTCGGTCAAAGCGCTCGAAGACAAGGTCGCGGAACTCGGCGCGGACAATGTCGCCGCCTTCTTCTGCGAACCGATTCAAGGCTCGGGCGGCGTGATCGTGCCGCCCGCGGGCTGGCTGAAGGCGATGCGCGAAGCATGCCGCAAGCTCGATATCCTCTTCGTCGCCGACGAGGTCATCACGGGCTTCGGCCGCACCGGCCCGCTCTTCGCGTGTGAAGGAGAAGGCGTCGAGCCGGATCTGATGACGGTCGCGAAAGGACTTACCGCGGGCTATGCGCCCATGGGCGCGGTCCTCATGTCCGATGCGGTCTATCAAGGCATCGCCGATGGCGGCGATGCCTCCGCGGCCATCGGTCATGGACACACGTACTCGGCGCATCCGGTGAGCGCGGCGATCGGCCTCGAAGTGATGCGGCTCTATCACGAAGGCGGCCTGCTCGCGAACGGTCAGGCGCAGGCGCCGCGCTTCGCGCAAGGGCTCGACGCGCTGCTCGATCATCCGCTCGTCGGCGATTCCCGTCATCGCGGCTTGCTGGGCGCGCTCGAACTCGTCGCCGACAAGGACAGCAAGCGCGGCTTCGATGCATCGCTCAAGCTGCCGGACCGCATCGCCGCCGCGGCCTATGCGAACGGCCTCGTGTTCCGCGCGTTCGGCGACAACATTCTCGGCTTCGCGCCGGCGCTCTGCTACTCGCAAGCGAACTTCGACATGCTGTTCGAGCGCCTCACGAAGACACTCGATGACGTGCTCGCGCACAGCGACGTGCGTGACGCACTGAAAGGCGCTTCGGGCTTCAGTTCCCGCGCGGCTGCGTGATAACATCGACCGACCGCCGACATGCGACACCGAACCCGCCGCGATGAGCACCGACAGCAAGCTGGACCGAATCGATCTGCGTATCCTCTCGCAATTGCAGAAACGCGGGCGCATCACGAACGTGGAGCTCGCCGATGCGGTCGGTCTGTCGCCCAGCCCTTGCCTGATTCGCGTGAAGCGGCTGGAGAAGGCGGGTTATATCGTCGGTTACGGCGCGCAGATTCAGCTCGAAAAGCTAGGCGACGTGCAGGTGGTTTTCACCGAAGTCACGCTCGCCGATCATCGCCGCGAAGACTTCATCAACTTCGTGAATGCCGTGAAGGATGTCGACGAGATCGTCGAATGTCATCTCGCGAGCGGCGGTTACGACTATCTGCTCAAGTTCGTCACGCGCAGCGTGAGCCACTATCAAAGTATCATCGAAGGGCTGCTGGAGCGCGGCATCGGCATCGAGAAGTACTTCAGCTACGTCATTATCAAGACGTCGTTCGTGAAGACACACTACCCGCTCGAAACGCTCTTCTCGCAGAATCATCACTGAGGCGCGCGCCTCTGACTCTTTTCAGCTCGAATGCACGCACGCGCTCTTTTTGCACGCGCGTGCTTTTTATCGTCGATCATTTTCACGCGGAGTAGCACATGTCCAGCAAATATCGTATTGCCGTGATTCCGGGCGACGGCATCGGCAAGGAAGTGATGCCCGAAGCATTGCGCGCGCTCGACGCCGTGAGCAAGCGCTTCGATATCGAACTGGAGTACCGGCATATCGAGTGGGCGAGTTGCGATTACTACGCGCAACACGGCCAGATGATGCCGGACGACTGGAAAGCCCAGCTTCAAGACGCCGATGCGATTCTCTTCGGCGCGGTCGGCTGGCCCGATACCGTTCCGGACCATATCTCGCTGTGGGGCTCGCTGCTCAAGTTCCGCCGCGAGTTCGATCAATACATCAATCTGCGTCCCGCGCGTCTGTTCGACGGCGTGCCCTCGCCGCTCGCGAATCGCAAGGCGGGCGATATCGATTTCATGATCGTGCGCGAGAACACCGAAGGCGAGTATTCGTCGGTCGGCGGCACGATGTTCGAAGGCACCGAGCGCGAGTTCGTATCGCAGACCTCGATCTTCACGCGCAAGGGCGCCGAACGCGTGTTGAAGTTCGCGTTCGATCTCGCGCAAAAGCGCGAGAAGAAGATCACCGTCGCGACGAAGAGCAACGGCATTTCGATCAGCATGCCGTGGTGGGATGCACGCGCCGCCGAAATCGCCGCGCACTATCCCGAAGTCAAATGGGACAAGCAGCACATCGACATTCTGTGCGCGCGCTTCGTATTGAACCCCGATCGCTTCGATGTGGTCGTCGCGACCAATCTGTTCGGCGACATTCTCTCGGACCTCGGCCCCGCGTGCACGGGCACGATCGGCATCGCGCCCTCGGCCAACATGAATCCGGAACGCGACTTCCCCTCGCTGTTCGAGCCGGTGCACGGTTCCGCGCCGGACATCGCGGGCAAGGGCATCGCCAATCCGGTCGCGATGGTCTGGTCCGCCGCGATGATGCTCGACTTCCTCGGCGAGCGCGAGGCGCACGATGCGATGCTCGCCGCGATCACCGCGGTGCTGAAGGAAGGCCCGCATACCGGCGATCTCGGCGGCAAGGCGAACACGGCGGAAGTCGGCGCGGCCATTGCGCGACTGCTCGCCTGATCTCTCTGGAGACCATCATGACGCAACGATACGAGTTGAGCGACCTGATTCGCGCCGACAATTTCATCGACGGGAAATGGGTTTCGGCCGCGAGCGGCAAGCGCTTCGCGGTGACCGATCCCGCGACGGGCGATGTCATCGCGCAAGTGGCCGACAGCGGCCCCGCCGATGCCCGCGCCGCCACCGATGCCGCCGCGCGCGCCTTCCCCGCCTGGCGCGACACGCTGCCGAAAGACCGCGCCGCCGTGCTGCATCGCTGGCACGCGCTGATCGTCGAGAACGCGGACGCGCTCGGGCGACTGATCTCGCTCGAACAGGGCAAGCCGTTCGCGGAAGGCCGCGGAGAAGTGATGTACGGCGCGTCCTACGTCGCATGGTTCGCGGACGAAGCCACGCGCATCTACGGCGACATCATCCCTCAGCAGCAGCGCGGCAAGCGCATGAGCGCGGTGAAGGAGCCGGTCGGGATCGTCGCGGCCATCACGCCGTGGAATTTCCCGCTCGCGATGATCGCGCGCAAGATCGCGCCCGCGCTCGCGGCCGGTTGCACGGTGATCGGCAAACCCGCCGAAGATACGCCGCTCACGGCGCTCGCGCTCGTCATGCTCGCCCATGAAGCGGGCGTGCCGGCCGGCGCGCTGAATCTCATCAGCGCCTCGCGCGAGAACGCGCAGGACGCGGTCGCCGACTGGCTCGAAGACGGCCGCGTGCGCAAGATCACGTTCACCGGTTCGACGCCGGTCGGCAAGTACCTCGCACGCGAATCGGCGGGCACGTTGAAGAAGCTGTCGCTGGAACTCGGCGGCAATGCGCCCTTCATCGTATTCGACGACGCCGATCTCGATGCGGCCGTCGCGGGACTCATGGCATCGAAGTTCCGCAATGGCGGACAGACCTGCGTGTGCCCGAATCGCGTGTACGTGCAGTCGGCCGTGTACGACAAGTTCGCCGATCTGCTGGCCAAGCGCGTCGCCGCATTGAAAGTCGCGCCCGCCACCGATGCCGACGCGCAGATCGGCCCGATGATCAACGCGCGCGCGGTCGAGAAGATCGAGCGCCACGTGAACGACGCCCTGCAGCGCGGCGCGCGCGCGCTCACGGGCGGCAAGCGTCTCGCCGAGATCGGGCCGAACTACTACGCGCCGACCGTGCTCGCCAACGCCACGGCCGACATGCAATTGAGCTGCGAAGAAACGTTCGGTCCGGTCGTGCCGCTCTTTCGTTTCGACGACGAAGCCGAAGCGATCCGCGCCGCCAACGACACACCGTTCGGTCTCGCAGCGTACTTCTATAGCCAGAACCTGAAGCGCATCGACCGCGTGTCGCGTTTGCTCGAATCGGGGCTCGTCGGCATCAACGAAGGTGCGATTTCGAGCGAAGCCGCGCCGTTCGGCGGCGTCAAGGAATCGGGCTATGGACGCGAAGGCTCGAAGTACGGTCTCGACGATTACCTCTCGATCAAATACCTCTGCCAGGGCGGCCTCGAATGAACGCCTATCCGATCGAGATCGCGTTCCCCGACATCGGCGCGCATGCGTCGGGCAACACGGGCGTGCCGTACGTGCATACGTTCGATTCGGGCATCGACGGCCCGCACGTGATGATCAACGCGCTCACGCACGGCAACGAAGTGTGCGGCGCGATCGTCGTCGATGCGTTATTGCGCGCCCGGCTTAAGCCGCGACGCGGCAAGCTGACGCTCGCGTTCGCAAACGTCGACGCCTACGCGCGCTTCGATGCGGACAAGCCCGATGCATCGCGCTTTGTCGACCAGGATTTCAATCGCGTATGGACCGCGCAAGCGCTCGACGACACGTCGCGCGATTCGAGCGAGTTGCGCCGCGCCCGCGCGATGCGGCCCGTCATCGACACCGTGGACCTGCTGCTCGATCTTCATTCGATGCACGAGAAGAGCAAGCCCTTGATCGTCGCGGGGCCGCTCGACAAGGGCATCGATCTGTCGGCGAAGCTCGGCACGCCCGCGACCGTGATCTGCGACGAAGGCCATCCCGAGGGCCGGCGCATGCGCGATTACGAAGGCTTCGGCGATCCGTCGAGCGGGAAGAACGCGTTGCTCATCGAATGCGGGCAGCACTGGGAAGCGAGCGCGGTCACGGTCGCGCGCGATGTCACCGCGCGCTTTCTGCTGCTGTCCGGCGTAGTCGACCAGGACGACTTGCCCGCCGGCTGGCTTCAGCCGTCGCCGCCGGAAATGCTCGTCGTGCGCGTGACGGAGCCGGTCGTCGCGAAGAGCATGGACTTCCGTTTCGCCGATGACTACACCGGCCTCGAAGTGTTTCCCGACGCGGGCAGCGTGATCGGCTGGTCGGACGGCGCAGCGGTCAAGACGCCCTACGACGATTGCATGCTCGTGATGCCCTCGCTGCGGCAGTTGCGGCCGGGCGTGACGGTCGTGCGGCTCGGCAAGATCGAACGGCGCATTCAATCCACTTAAAGGCGAGCGATGAAGGTTCAGCAGATCAGGCAAAGCATTGCAATTGAAGGACTCGAAGACTGGGGCACGGCCGGACTGCCGGGCACGCAGGAAATAAAGGTATCCGGCGTGCAGAAAGTGATTCCGGGCAGCGAGGCGATCGATACGGGCGTGTTCGAATGCACGCCGGGCACTTACCGGCGTTCGGTGAAGGAAGCCGAAGTGATGCATTTTCTGGCGGGCAGCGGCCGCTTCACGCCGGACGGCGAAGACACGATCCACTTCACGGGCGGCGATACGCTCTTCTTCGCGGCCAACACCGAAGGCACATGGGAAGTCGACGAAACCATGCGCAAGGTCTATGTGATCTTCTGAACGCGCGACCGGACGTGACCATTGCGCTGACATAACATCAGGTCATGGTCACTCCAACAATTCCGGCGTTGCTCCCGCGTATTTGACTCAATATATTTTCAGTCATCCACGCGCGCCGGTCGAAGTCAGGCGCGACCGCGATCCGCACGATGTCCACTGCTTCAACCTTGTCGAGGAAAACGCCGTGATGAAGATTGCAAGGTTCCGCTGTCCGCACCTTCCCGTTCGCCCGCTGGCCATGACATTGCTGCTCTCCATCGCGGGAGCGGCACCCGCGATCGCGGCGGGCAAGATCACGTTCGTGTCGCAGGGCGGCGCGTATCAGGAAGCGCAGACCAAGGCGATTCTCGATCCCGCCGCGAAAGAGCTCGGCATCACGATCACGCAGGACAGCATTCCGGACGCGTGGCCGCAGATCAAGGCGCAAGGTGCGACGGGCAAGCCGATCTGGGACGTCGTCGATACGCCCACGTCGAACTGTCTGCGCGGCGGACGCGAAGGCTTGCTGGAAAAGCTCGATTTCTCGAAGATTCCCAACGCCGCGGCCATTCCCGAAAAGTACCGTACGCCTTATTCGGTAGCCTACGAGTTTTATTCGACGGTCATCGGCTACAACAAGAAGACGCTGAAGAAAGTCCCGCAAAGCTGGAAGGACTTCTGGGACGTGAAGAACTTCCCCGGCACGCGCGCGCTGCGCAACGATCCGATGACCGTGCTCGAAGCCGCGCTGCTCGCGGACGGCGTGCCGCGCGACAAGCTCTATCCGCTCGACGTCGATCGCGCGTTCAAGAAGCTCGAAGAGATCAAGCCGAACGTCACGGTGTGGTGGACATCGGGCGGACAGTCCGCGCAATTGCTGCACGACGGCGAAGTCGACATGACGATGATCTGGAACGGCCGCGCGAGCGCCGTGATGAAGGATGATCCCGACGTCGCCTTCACGTTCAACGACGGCATCTTGCAGAACACGCAGCTTTGCATCTTGAAGAACGCGCCGAATCTGAACGACGCGGTGCGCTTCCTGAATGCGGCCGTATCGCCGCAATTGCAGGCGAATCTGCCGCTTTATATCGATTACGGCCCGGGCAATCCGGCCGCATTCAAGACGGGCAAGATCACCGACAAGCGCGCGGCCGAATTGCCGAGCGCACCGGCGAACGCGGCGAAGCAGGCGCTGCTGTCAGAGGAATGGTGGGCCTCCGAGCCGGGCATTCAGGCGAAGGCGCGCTGGCTCAAGTTCATGCAATAACGCGTGTTCGACTATCTGATTCTGGGCGGCGGTTCGGCGGGCTGCGTGCTGGCCGCGCGCCTTTCCGAAGATGCGCACGCGAACGTGTGTCTCGTCGAAGCGGGCCGCGATATCTCGGCACGCACGATGCCCGACGCTATTCGCAGCCGCTATCCGGGCCGCGCGTATCTCGACACGCGCAATATCTGGCAGGCTTTGAAAGCGCGCATGAGCGGGCACGCCGCATTGCGACGCTATGAACAGGCGCGGCTTTTGGGCGGCGGCTCGGCCATCAATGCGCTGATGGCCAATCGCGGATCTCCGGCCGATTACGATGAATGGGAAACGCTCGGCGCCGATGGCTGGAACTGGCAGACGTGTCTGCCCTATTTTCGCAAGCTCGAAACGGATTGCGATTTCAGCGGCGCATTGCACGGCGGCGACGGTCCTTTGCGCATTCGACGCACGGCATGGCCGCGCATTTCGCCGTTCGTCCGCGCGGTGCTCGGTTCACTCGCCGAAAGCGGCCATGCATTGCATGACGATCAGAACGGCCCTTGGGAAGACGGCACGTTCATCGGATCGATTGCGGTCAGTGCGAAGGGCGAGCGCATCCCGACTTCGGTTTGCTATCTCGACGATGCCGCACGCGCACGCGTCAATCTGACGATCCGAACCGGCGAAGTCGTCGAGCGCATTCTGTTCGAAGGCAAGCGTGCAATCGGTGCGCGCATCGTGCGCAACGATGGCACGAGCGAAGTGCTGAGCGCGCGACGCGTGATCGTCTCGGCGGGTGCGATTCACAGTCCCGCATTGCTGATGCGAAGCGGCATCGGTCCCGGCGATGAGCTCGCCGCACTCGGCATCGACGTGCTCGCGGATCGTCCGGGCGTCGGCCGCAATCTGATGGAGCATCCGTCGATTGCGGTGTCCGCGTTTCTGCCACGCGCCGCGCGCACGCCGTTTCCTGAAGAACATCACGAGCAGGCCATCGTGCGCTTCTCTTCCGGCTTGCCGGATACCGTTGCCGGCGACATGCACGGCGCGATCCTGTCGCGCTCGGGCTGGCATTCGGTGGGTTATCGGCTGGGCACGATCTTCTTCTGGGTCAACAAATCTTATTCGCGCGGGCGCGTGACGCTGCAGTCGGCGAATGCATTCGATGAACCCGCCGTCGATTTCGCGATGCTCTCCGATTCGCGCGATCTCGAACGGCTCAAGCTCGCGTTGCGCTTCGGCGCCTCCGCTCTGGCATCGCCTTCGATGGATGCGCAGCGCGATGTGATCTTTCCGTCCAGCTATTCACCGCGCGTGGCGGCGGTGGCCATGCCGGGGACATGGAATGCGGTGCAGCGCGGCGCGCTGAGCGCGTTGCTCGATATCGCCGGACCGTTGCGCGGCGCATTGATCGAGAGCGTGGTGACGCAGGGCATCACTATCGACAAACTGCTCGCCGATGACAACGCGATGACGGACTTCGTCATGCGCAATGTCGGCGGAACGTGGCATCCGTCGGGAACGTGCCGCATGGGTTCATCGAACGATTCGTGGGCCGTGACCGATTCGCGTGGCGCGGTCCACGGCACTGAAAACCTGCATGTGTGCGATGCGTCCTTGATGCCGTCGATTCCGTGCGCCAACACGAACGTGCCCACGATCATGATCGCGGAGCGCGTGGCGGATGCGTTGCGCGGCACGGTTCCGGGCGCGCAGGAACCGGCCGCGCGCACCCTGGACTACGCGCCGTAACCCACGATTCCCTTCACTTCGAGAAACGCTTCCAGTCCCCATTCGCCGTACTCGCGCCCATTGCCCGACTGCTTGTAGCCGCCGAACGGCGAGCCCGGATCCCAGGCCGGATAATTGACGTAGACACTGCCCGCGCGCATTCTCATCGCCACGCGCCGCGCGCGCGCCTGATCGTTCGACTGCACGTAAGCCGCCAAGCCATAAGGCGTGTCGTTGGCGATGGCGATGGCTTCTTCCTCATCGCGATACGGCATGATCGCGAGCACCGGACCGAAGATTTCCTCGCGCGCGATAGTCATCGACGGATTCACGTTCGCGAACACAGTGGGCTTCACGTAATAGCCGCGCTCGAGCCCGTCGGGACGCCCGGCGCCGCCCGTCACCAACGAAGCGCCCTCTTCGATGCCGATATCGATCAGCCGCTGCACGCGCCCGAACTGCACATCGCTGACGACGGGGCCCATCGTCGTCGCCGGATCGCTCGCCGGTCCGACGCGATGCTTCTGCGCCGCGCGCAACGCGATCTGCACAGCCTCATCGTGCCGCGATGCGGGCACGAGCATGCGTGTCGGCGCATTGCACGACTGACCGCTGTTGCTGAAGCACGAGTTGACGCCGGCAGTCACGGCCGCTTCGAAATCGGCATCGTCGAGCAGGATGTTCGCCGACTTGCCGCCGAGCTCCTGATGCACGCGCTTCACGGTCGGCGCGGCCAGCTTCGCGATTTCGACGCCGGCGCGCGTCGATCCGGTGAACGACACCATGTCGACATCCGGATGCGCGCTGAGCGCAGCGCCGACGGTCGGACCGTCGCCATTGACGAGATTGAACACGCCCTTGGGCACGCCGGCCGCATCGACGATTTCGGCGAACAGCACTGCGTTCATCGGCGAGACTTCGCTCGGCTTCAGCACCACCGCGCATCCGGCCGCGAGCGCCGGCGCGACCTTGCAGACGATCTGATTGATCGGCCAGTTCCACGGCGTGATGAGCGCGGCCACGCCCACGGGTTCTTGATTGACGAGCGTCGTGCCCTTCATGCGCTGCCACTGAAAGCGCTCGACCGTGCGCAACGTTTCCTCGATATGCCGCTTGCCGAGCGCGGCCTGCCACGCATGCGCGAGCTTCGTCGGCGCGCCGATCTCGCGCGAGATGACATCGGCCATCTCGTCATAACGCGCAACGTACGCTTCGAGCAATCGCTTCAGCAACGCGACGCGCTCTTCGACGCTCGTCTGCGAAAACGATGTGAACGCACGGCGCGCAGCCGCGACCGCGCGATCGACGTCGCGCGCATCGCCGAGCGCGACGTCGCCGATCGCTTCTTCGGTCGACGGATCGATCACAGGCAAACGCGTGCTGCCGGAAGGCTCGACCCAGTCGCCGTCGATATAGAACTGCTGCAGATGTCGCATATTTTTTCTGTAGTGGAAGGATCAGGCTCGCGCCGCCGCCGAAGAACGCCGGCTCACGACGACGATCATCACAAGGCACAAGGTCAGCGCCGTCAACATCGTGCTGATGGCGGCGATGGTCGGATCGATTTCATCGCGCAAGGTGACGAACATGCGGCGCGTGAGCGTCTGATTGTTGCCGCCCGAGATGAACAACGCAACCACGGTTTCATCGAGCGCCTGAATGAACACGAACACGGCGCCCGAAATCACGCTCGCCTTGATCTGCGGCAACGTCACCGCCATGAACGCGCGAAAGCGGTTCATGCCGAGACTGCGCGCGACCATCTCCTGCGTGCGATCGAACGTGCGCAAATCCGCGCCGACGGAAATCAGCACATACGGCAGACCGAGCATCGTGTCCGCGATGACGAGTCCGCCGAGCGTGTTCACATAGCCCATCTGCGTGAAGACGAAGAACACGCCGACCGCGACGATGATGATCGGCACCATCAACGGAAGCATCAGCAAAGTACGCATATAGCGCAGCGACCAGTGCGATCCGTACTGGATGCCGTACGCCGCCGCGATGCCGAGCGGCGTCGCGATCAGGGCCGCGCACGTCGACGCCGCGAAGGTGGTCTTCGCCGCATCGATCCACGCAGGGTTATCGAAGAATGCGTGATACCAGCGCAGCGAATACGCCGGTGGCGGAAACGTGAGAAAGCGCGCATCGGAGAACGACAAGGGCACGACGATGACCACGGGGATCATCAGGAACGCGAGTATCAGCATCACCGACGCGCCGAGCGTCACGCGGCCGAACGAGAAAGAACTCCGCATCTGCATCATTTCGCTCCCAGTGTCTTTTCGAGCGGAATCACGCGGCTCACGCCATAGAAGATCGCGAACACGCAGACGAGCAGCACCACGCTCACCGAACTCGCCGCGCCCCAGCTGTTGTAGATCTCGACGTTGCGGCTCACGATCATCGACACCATCATCGACTTGCCGCCGCCCATCAGCTCGGGCGTGATGTAAAAGCCGAGACACAGCACGAAGACGAGCGTCACGCCCGCGAGCACGCCGCTCATCGACAGTGGCAGAAACACCCGCAAGAACACGTGCAGCGGCGAACCGCCGAGGCTCGCGCCGGCCTGCGAAAGATTCGACGGAATCTTTTGCATCGCCGAATAGAGCGGCAGCACCATGAACGGCAAGAGGATATGCACCATCGCGATGATGGTGCCGAACTGGTTATACGAAAGCTGCAACGGGCGCTCGATCAGACCCATGCCGAGCAGCGCCTTGTTGATGAGGCCCGTGCGCTGCAGCAGCACGAGCCAGGCATAGGTGCGCACGAGCACGCTGGTCCAGAACGGCAGGATCACCATGCCGAGCACGAGCGCGCTCCATCGCGGCGATATCGATGCCGCGAAGTACGCGACCGGATAGCCGAGCAAGAGCGTGATGGCCGTCACGATGAAACTGAGCTTGAAAGTCAGCAGAAACGTGTCGAGATACGCGCCCGTGAAAACGCGCTTGTAGTTCACGAGCGAAAACACGCCGTCGTGATAGAACGACTGCCACGAGAGCCACGCGAGCGGCGCCACGAGCAGCACGACCACCACGAACAACGCGGGCGCCATCAGCAACAGCATCGCGCGGTCTTCGCGGCGCTGATGGCGCACTGAAGGATCGATCATCGCGGGCATCACGGCGGTGTCCTGGAGAATCCGTTTGGCTGTCGTCATCATGCACCTACGGCGTCGAGAAACTGATACCACGCTGCGACGAGCCTCACGCCCGGCGCGCGCAGCGCGTGAAACGGCACGGGCCGCAAGCCGTTTTGCGCAAGCAGCGCGAGCTCGGGCTTGTCGCCGAGCGCGAGCGCCGCGGCGTGCTGGCCGACCAGACTCGCCATCGCCACGCCCGCGCCGTTATAGCCGAGACAGAACGTGGTCGCATCGTCGCTGCGGCCCACATGCGGCAGCGCGTTGAAGGTCATGCCGACATAACCCGACCAGCGATACTCGACCAGCACGCCGCCCAGTTGCGGAAAGAGCGCGACCATCGCGCGCTGCAGCGCGTCGAAGCCGGTCGGCTCGCCTTCCTTGCCGAACGCGTCGCGGCCGCCGAACAACATGCGGCCATCGACCTTGCGGAACCACTTCATCATGCGGCGCGTTTCGGTATAGCTGCGGCGATTGATCATCAGTTGCGCATCGAGCTCCGGCGACAAGCGCGCGGTCGCGATCATCGCGCTTCTGAACGGCACGAGCTCACGATGATACGAAGCCGTGGCATCGGTCAGATTCGAATACGCGTTCGTCGCGACGATGACCTGCCTCGCGCGCACCGTGCCACCCGGCGCTCTCAACAGCACACGGCCGTCCTGCGCGCGCGACATTTCGATCACAGGCGTCGCCTCGAAGATCGGCACGCCGCGCGCGGTCAGAGCCGCCGCGATGCCGCGCACGTATTCGAGCGGCAGGATCGTGCCCGCATCCGCGCTCAACACGCCGCCGACGAAACCCTTCGAGCCCGTCTCATGCTGCACTTCCGCGCGCGATTGCACGGTCATCGACGAATCGCCGAGCATCGTGCGGACCCAGTCGGCTTCGGCGCATATCGACGCGAGCGCGCGCTCCGTATGCGCGCAACGCAGGCTGCCCGCATGCTCGAATCGAGCGCGTTCGAGCCTGAACTCGTCGATGAACGCCTCGACGGCGCGCACGCCATCGTGCGCGAGCCGATGCATGCGCTTCGCGACATCGATGCCATGCGCACTGGCGATCGCCGGAAACGACAGACGAAACTTCGACGACACCACGCCGCCATTTCGTCCGCTCGCGCCCCAGCCGACCGGATTCGCATCGAGCACCGCGCATTCGACGCCGCGCTTTTGCAGCGCATGCGCGGCGCTCAAGCCCGAATAACCCGCGCCGATGATCGCGACTTCCACGTCGATATCGCGTGCGAGCGGCGCGCCGGTGTCGACCGGTGCGGCCATCGCCCGCCATAGCGATTCGGGTTGCGGGCGCGACGGTGTCGTCGGGGCGCGCATCGTCAGGCGGCGGCGCGGACTTCGTCGTCGACGGCATCCGCGAGCGCGGCGAGCGTCGCGAACTTCCACGTCGGCGTCGTCACGCTCTCGGGCACGGGCGTCGCGCCGAATCCCTTCATGCCCTGACGCCGCTCGACCCAGCACGTCGCATAGCCGAGCTTCGTGGCGATGCCGATGTCGTGATACTGGCTTTGCGCCGTATGCAGGATCTCGCCGAACTTGTAGCCGAACGCGGCCTGACGTCCACGGTTATAGGCGAAGAATTGCGGATCGGGCTTCGCGACGCCGGTTTCGTCGCAGCACACGGTATCGTCGAACGGATCGCCGAGCGTATGTGCATACGCCGACAACGCGACGCGATCCGCATTGGTCATCGCAACGAGACGGAAGTGCTTGCGCAGACGCTTCAACGCCGCGACGGAATCCTCGAACGCGGGCCATTCGAGCACGTCGCGCTGAAATGCGGCGGCGGATTGCGCATCGTCGGGCAGGCCGAGTTGCTTCGCGAGATGCAGATAGACATTCGCCATCTCGTGACTCGACCGGCCCGGATACTTCGCGCGCCCGTCCATGTACGGCTCGAAGATCTGATCGTCGCTCAGGTCCTTCGCCTTCGGTCCGCCCAGCCGGCGCACGGAATCGAGCACGCCCTTTTCGAAGTTGATCAGCGTCCCGACGACATCGAACGTCAGGACCTTGAAATCGGTGAGATTCATTGCTTCATCCTTTACAGGTTGCGTATCCAGGTTTGCAGTCGAAATCGCCCGTGCACAGGCGGTAAAAGGAAATCAGGCCGACACGACGATCGTGTCCCGAGGATCGAGCGCCACGGTCATGTACGCACCCGGCGCGGGAATGCGGCTGCGCGCGTCGTGACTGCCGGGTTGCCGCAGACTGATCGCGGTGCCATCGGCGAGCGCTGCGAACACACGCAGGCTCTCGCCTTGATAAAGCACTTCGGTCACGCGGCATGAAAGGCGGTTCGCGTGCGCGTGACGATTCTCGGCGTCGATCACGAGCTTTTCGGTTTGCACCGCGAGCAAGAGCTTCTCGCCGCGCGGCAAGGGATGCGCGGTGCGCAGGACCGTATCGCCGAGACGCACGGCATCGTCGCCGGCGCGCGTGACATCGAGCATCGTCGCTTCGCCGATGAAGCTCGCGACGAACGCATCGCAAGGACGGTCGTACAGGCGCTCGGGCGTGTCGATCTGCACGAGCCTGCCGTCCTTCAGCACCGCGACGCGATCGCTCATCGTGAGCGCCTCGCGCTGATCGTGCGTCACGTTGACGATGGTCGCGCCGAGCTGACGATGCAATCGGCGCAATTCGATCTGCATGGTCTCGCGCAATTGCTTGTCGAGCGCGGAGAGCGGCTCGTCCATCAGGATCAGTTGCGGCTGAAACACCATCGCACGCGCGAGCGCCACGCGTTGCTTCTGTCCGCCGGAAAGCTGATGAATGCTGCGGCTCTCATAACCCTTGAGCTCGACCATCGCGAGCGCTTCGGCAACGCGCTTCGCCCATGTCGATTTCGGCTCGCGACGCGCACGCAGCGAGAACGCAACGTTCTCGCCCACCGTCATATGCGGAAAGAGCGCGTAGTTCTGGAACACGATGCCGATGTCGCGCTTGTGCGGCGGCGCGAATGTAATGTCACGCTCGCCGACCCACACGCTGCCCGAAGTCGGCTGAACAAAGCCGCCGAGAATGCCGAGCAGCGTCGTCTTGCCCGACCCCGAAGGCCCGAGCAGCGACACGAACTCGCCCGGCGCGATATCGAGCGATACGTCGTCGAGCGCTGTCACCGCGCCGTAGCGCTTGGTCGCGGACCTGATCGACACTCCCGTTTTAGCGCGTGCGTCCATGTCGTTCGTCTCGTCAGAAAGAGAGAGGTTGGGAAAATACTAAGTCGCGATGTTTTTGACGGCAATTCCAAAATTGTTGGATCGGGCATAACATGAAGTCATGCCAAACCTTCGCAAGAAACTGCCGAGCGCAAATGCGCTTTTCGTGTTCGAGGCGGCCGCGCGCTGCGGTAATTTCACGCGCGCCGCGCAAGAGCTGTATGTGAGTCAACCCGCCGTCAGCCGCATGCTCGCGCGCATGGAAGACCATATCGGCGTGCGGCTTTTCGAGCGCGTGCGCGGCGGCATCGAACTGACGGAAAGCGGCGAGATTCTTTATCGCAAGATTTCGGAAGGCTTCAGCGGCATCGAAAGCGCGATCCGCGAAATCGAAGCGCGCGCAACAGGCATCGAAACGGTCACGCTTTCCGTGTCCACCGGCTTCACCACGCACTGGCTCATGCCGCGCATGAGCCGCCTGAATCAGGCGTTTCCTTCCGTCGATTTGCGCTTTCAACTGATATCGGGACGCATCGGCGGACCGCTCGTCGATGTCGATCTCGGCATGCGCTTCGTGCACGACGAGGAAATCGACGAGCACGCCGTCCTCGTGATGCCCGAAACGCTTCTGCCGCTTTGCAATCCGCGCTATCACGAGCTAGCGCAAACGGAGGCGGCGCGCGCGCATGGCGATACGGTGATCGTGATGGACGACGAGGAGCGCGGCTGGCACGAGCGTTTTCATGCGTTCGCAGCAAAGGAACGCCATGCGGCGGGCATGTTGCGCTTCAACGATTACGCGATCGTCGTGCAGGCTGCGCTGCTCGGGCAAGGCATCGCGCTCGGTTGGCTGAACGTGACGTCGCATTGGCTCGCACAAGGCGCGCTCGTACCGGCCGAAGAGGAATTGATCGTCACGAGCCGGCGTTGTTGTCTGCTCACGCCGCCGAACAAACCCGTGCGGCACATCGTCGCCAGCGTGCGCGAATGGATTATTCAGGAAGCGTTAAGCGACATGCGCAGCGTCGAACGCCAATACCCGCGGCTCGGCCTGCGCGACGCGCTTCAACAGACCGGCATCGATCTCGGCTGAGCGCGCCTTCATGCGCGTGCGCTCGACAAAAGCGCTCGGCGTCATGCCGCACAGGCGCTTGAAATGCCGCGCCAGATGACTCTGATCGAAGAAGCCCACTTCCGTCGCGACGACCGATCCCGGCACGCCCGCGAGCAACAGCGTTTGCGCGCGCCGCACGCGCAGCTCGCACAGATACTTATAGGGCGAGAGACCGAATCGCTCGCGAAACACCGTCGCGAAGCGCGATACGCTCAGCGCCGAGAGATCCGCGAGTTGCGCGAGGCTCACGGTCTTGTCGAAATTGGCTTCGATATAGGCGAGCGCGTCGATCAGATTGGCTTGGCTCATGGCGAAGTCTCGGAGGTGACCGATTCCGCGTGCGTCGACGAAGCGCGCTGAAATCGTCTGATGGAAAACGATGACAGATCGATGGGCGTGCTGCCGGTATCGAGCAATTCCGCGAGCGTTTCGCCCACGCCTGGTCCGATCTGAAAACCCGATCCGCTGAAGCCGAACGCATAGAACAGGCCATCGGCTTTCGAGCTCGGGCCGATCACCGGCTCCGAATCCGGCAGATAACTTTCCACGCCGCTCCACACGCGAATCACATGCAGCGGGCGCATCGCGGGCACCATGCGGCGGAACTGCGCCATCTGCGCGACGGTGTTTTCGGGCAGGACGGATGCGCGCCGCGTGTCCGGATCGGCGGGACCGGACGGGCCGCCGCCGAGCACGATATTGCCGCGCTCGACCTGCCGGAAATAGACGCTCTCTTCCTTGATCGACGTGTACACGCCCATCGAGAACTTGAAGACGTAAGGCACGGGTTCGGTCACCGCCATTTGCGGACCGCGCGCGACGAGCGGCACGGGTTCGCCGAATTGCGTCGATAGCGTGTCGGCCCATGCGCCCGCGCAGATCAGCACTTGCTCCGCGCGATACACGTCGCCCGTTGCGCTTTCCACGCGAAAGCCGCCTGCTTCCTTCTCGACGCGCACGACTTCCGTGTTCTCGACGATGCGCGCGCCGAGCCGCGCCGCCGCGCGCCCGAACGCGGGCGCGGCGAGACGCGGGTTCGCATGACCATCGAGCGGCGAGATCGACGCCGCCAGCACATCGCGGCCGAGGAACGGCAAGCGCCGGAACATGGCCGCGCCGTCGAGCACTTCGAGATCGAGGCCGTAGGCGCGCGCATCGGCGGCATAGCGATGGAAGTATTCGGCATCGTGCGCGTGATAGCACACGCGCGTATGGCCCGATGGCAGGAACTCGATATCCTCGCCGAGCAGTTCGCGCGAATGCCGCCACGTCTGGAGCGCGCGATTCGACATCGCGAGTTGTTCGAGCGCGCGTCCTTGCCGGCGCACGCCGCCGAAATTCACGCCGCTCGCCTGCTGTCCCGTCAGCCCGCGTTCGAGCAGAATCACCGAACGCTGGCGGCGGCGCAGGAAAAGCGCAGTCGTCGTGCCGACGATGCCGCCGCCGATCACGATCACATCGGCGCGCTCGTTCATTCGCTCGTCTCCATGTCTTCGTGCGGCGCGAGCGCCATCGGCAAAGGCTTGACCGGCGCCTGCCCGCGCAGACGGCCCACTGATTCGAGCGGCACGCGCGCTTCGGCCGCGATGACCTCCGCACCCGCATGCGCGCAGAAGCGGCCCTGGCATCGGCCCATGCCGACGCGCGAAAACGCCTTCGCGCGATTCGCTTCCCGCGCGCCCATTTCGTTCACGACGCGTCTCAGCTCACCCGCCGTAATCGCTTCGCAGCGGCACACGATGGTTTCATCGGGCAAAGCGGCGGCGAGACGCGCGGGCCATGGAAATGCGGTGCGCAAGCCCGCGGCGAAGCGGGTGAAGCGGGTGAGTCGCAAACGCAGCCGCCTGGCTTCGTCTTCGTTGGGCGCGACACCGATATCCTTCAGCGCAGCCAGCGCAGCGAGACGTCCCGCGCCTTCGGCTGCATCGGCGCCGCGCACCCGCGCACCATCGCCCGCGAGATAGACGCCTTTCACGTTGCTGCGGCCGTCTTCATCGGCGATGGGGAGCCACTGTCGCAAAGCCTGATCGAAACGGAATTCACAGCCCGCGAGATCGGCGAGCTGCGTTTCCGAGCGCAGGTGATAGCCGAGCGCGACGGCATCGCACTTGATTTCGAGCATCGCGCCATCGGCTTGTCTGACGCGCACGCCTTGCACGCCATGCTCGGGCGTGCCCTGAATCTCGACCGGCGTAATCCCCCGATGAACCGGCACATGTGCATCCTTGAGCACGCGCATCAACGCGATGCCCTTCTGCAACGCCGATGGAATCGCGAGCAGTTGCGGCAACGCGCGCAGACGTTGCCCGAACGTCGATGTATCCAGCACCGCGCTCACCGTCGCGCCCGCCTTCACGTATTGCGCGGCGACGAGATAGAGCAGCGGGCCGGTGCCCATCATCGCGACGCGCGAACCGATCGCGCAGCCCTGCGATTTCAGCGCGACCTGCGCGCCGCCGAGGCTATATGCGCCCGCGTGATGCCAGCCGGGAACTGGCATCAGGCGATCGGTCGCGCCGCTGCAAACGATGAGCGCATCGAATGCGAGCTTGCGATGACGCGCGCCGCTCACCGTATGCACCGCGTTCGGCTCGATGTTCCACACGAGCGTGTCGGGCACGTAATCGATCTTCGGGCGCAATGCATCGAACGCTTCATGCAACGCGCGCGCGCGCTTCGCTTCGGTGCCGTACAAGGTCTCATACGTACGCGTGAAACCCTCCGGCTGACGACGATAGATCTGCCCGCCATCGCGTCGGCTCTCATCGATCACCACGGGACGCAAACCCGCTTCGACGAGCGCCTGCGCCGCGCGCACGCCCGCCGGACCCGCGCCGATCACGATCACGGTCGCGGCCATACGCCCTCCTGCGCTTCCGAAAGACGCGTGACGATCGACATGCCTTCGACCGCCTGCGTCGTACACGCGCGCACGCGCTCGCCGCTCTCCGTCCACACCCAGCAGTCCTGGCATGCGCCCATCACGCAGAAGCCCGCGCGGCGGCCATCGCCGAACTCCGAATCGCGCAGATCCTCCCGCGAGGTCAGCAATGCGACCATCAGCGTGTCGCCCTCGGCAGCCAGCGCGCGCTTGCCATCGATCAGGATTCCGAACGTCCTGCGATCTTTCTCCGCGACTCTCACGAAGCGCCCGCTCATGCCGTCACCGTTTCCGTCGATTGCATGCGGGCGAGATCCGCTGCGCTGTGATGACACAGAATCTGCGCGCCCGATGGCAAGGTCTTTTTCGCCGGCGGCGTCACGTTGCACTTGCCGTCGATGCGTGCGGCGCAACGCGAACGGAAGCTGCACAGCTCGCGTGCATCGCTTTCCGGACCGAGCGCGGGCAACGCGCCGAGCGCCATCGCGCGACGCGAATCGAGCCAGCCGGGACGCAACGCGGGCACCGAATCGACGAGCAAACCCGTGTACGGGTGATACGGCGGATGCGAAAGCGCATCGCGCTGGCCCGCTTCGACACACTGACCCGCGTAGAGCACGATGACTTCATCGCAGATGGCGCGCACCGTCGAGATGTCGTGGCTGATGAACATGTACGACACGTTCAACTCACGGCGCAACTCGGCAAGCAAATCGAGGATCGCCGCGCCGACGACCGTGTCGAGCGCGGACGTCACTTCATCGCAGAGAATGAGCTCGGGATTGGCCGCGAGCGCACGCGCGAGATTCACGCGCTGCTTCTGCCCACCCGACAAGCCGCCCGGCTGCCGCTTCGCGATCGAGGCCGGGAGCTTCACCAGATCGAGCAGTTCGAGCATGCGCTTTTGCGCGGCCGCGCCGCGCAGGCCGTGATAGAAGTTCATCGGCCGCGCGAGAATATCGGCGATGGTGCGGCTCGGGTTCAGCGCCGTATCCGCGTTCTGAAACACGATCTGCACGCGGCGATATTGCTCCAGCGTGCGCTCCGACAACTTCGCGGGCAAGGGCTTGCCGTCGAGCAGCACGTCGCCGTGCGCGCGATCGACGAGGCCCGCGATCACGCGCGCGAGCGTCGTCTTGCCCGAGCCCGATTCGCCGATCACGCCGAGCGTGCTGCCGCGCGCGATCTTGAGGCTCACGTCGTCGAGCACGCGCACGGCGGGCACGCCGTTCGCATCGATGCGTCCGTAGCCCGCGCTCAGATTGCGAATTTCGAGCAACGGCACTGCGCGCGCGGCATCGGCCACCGCGAGTTCGACATCGGGACGGCGCGTCGCCGCGAGCAGCTGACGCGTGTATTCGTCGGCAGGCGCATCGAGCACTTGCGCGGTCGTGCCGTTCTCGCGCACGCGCCCGCCGTTCAACACGACGATGCGGTCCGCCATCTGCGCGACCACGGCGAGATCATGCGACACATACACGGCTGTCGTGCCCAGCTCGCGCACGACGCCCTTGAATGCGGCGAGCACTTCGATCTGCGTGGTCACGTCGAGCGCGGTGGTCGGTTCGTCGAACACGACGACGGCGGGATCGGTGATCAGGGCCATCGCCGCCATCAAACGCTGCAACTGACCGCCCGACACCTGATGCGGATAGCGATCGCCGATGGTCTCGGGATTCGGCAACGCGAGCGAGCGAAACAGGCCGACTGCTTTCTGACGCGCGACGGCCGGCGTCATCAGCTTGTGCAGGAGCGCGGGCTCGGTGACCTGATCCATGATCGTGCGCGCAGGATTGAAGCCCGCCGACGCGCTCTGCGCGACATACGCGACCGTGCGGGCACGCAACGCGCGACGGCCCTTCGCATCGAGCGACAACACATTCGTGTCGCCGATCCTCACCGAGCCGCCCGCGATCGAACAGCCGCCGCGCGCATGACCGAGCAGCGCCAGCGCGATGGTCGTCTTGCCCGAGCCCGACTCGCCGATCAGCGCGAGCACTTCGCCCTTCTTCACCGTGAAGTCGACGCCCTTCACGATCTCGACGACGGGGTCCGGCGCCGCGCCCGCGACGACGCGCAAGCCTTTCACTTCGATCATGTTCGTAGTCATTGCCCGCCTCCGTGCGCGCGCGCGCCATGACGACGCAAACTGTCGATGAGCAGATTCACGCCGACGGTCAGGGTCGCGATCGCGACCGCGGGCATCAGCACCGCGGGCGCGCCTTCCGCCAGCCCGCCGATGTTCTCGCGCACGAGCGAGCCCCAGTCCGCGTTCGGCGGCTGCACGCCGAGTCCGAGAAAGCTCAGGCCCGAGAGCAGCAGCACGATGAACACGAAGCGCAGGCCGAAGTCCGCGAGCATCGGATGAATCATGTTGGGCAGCACTTCCACGCGTGCGATATAGAAGAGCTTTTCGCCGCGCGCCTTCGCCACCTGCACGTATTCGAGCGTCATGATGTTCACCGCGAGCGAGCGCGAGATGCGGAACGCGCCGGGAATGTATGCGAGCGCGGCGACCATCATCAGCATCGGAATGGACGAGCCGAATGCGGCAATCACGACCAGCGCGAGAATCTTGCTCGGGATCGAGATGAGCGCATCGAACAGACGGCTCAGCACTTCATCGACCCAGCGGCCCGACACGGCGGCCACGAGACCGAAGAACGTGCCGATGACGCTCGCCGCCACCGTTGCCGCGAGCGCGAGACCGACCGTGTACTGCGTGCCGTAAAGAATGCGGCTCAGCATGTCGCGGCCGAGATAGTCGGTGCCGAGCAGATGCGCGGCGCTATACGAGCCGAACACTTCCGTCGACGTGAACGCGCCGCCCTTGTAGGGCGCGACGACCGGCCCGATGAACGCGATCGCGAGCCAGAACACGACGATGAAGAGGCCGATCAGCCCCAGCACCGAGAAGCGGCTGACGAGGCGGCTCCACACACCGCGCTTGACGGCGACGGGCGCCTGCTCTTGCGGCGCATCGGCGGGCGGTTGATCGTATAGCACGGTGGTGGCGTGAGAAGAGACGTTCCGATTCATCGTTGACGCAGCCTCGGGTTGGAGACGATCTGAGCCAGATCGGCGATGAGCACAAGTGCGAGATATGCCGCGCAGAACACCATCACGCAGCCCTGCACGAGCGGCATGTCGCGATTGGTGACGGCATCGACCATCAGGCTCGCGAGACCGGGATAGTTGAAGATCGATTCGACGATCACCACGCCGCCGAACAGATACGACAGCGAAAGCGCGACCGCATTGGCGATCGGGCCGATGGTGTTCGGCAGCACGTGCCGCAACACCACGCGCATGGGCGAAGCGCCTTTGAGCAACGCCATCTCCACATACGATGCATTGAGCTGATCGAGCACCGCCGCGCGCGTCATGCGCGCCATCTGCGCGACAATCACGCAGCACAGCGTCATCACCGGCATCGCATACGTGCGCACGAGCGCGCCGAACGAAGAGACGTCCGACAGATACGAGAGCGCCGGCAGCCAGCGCAGCTTCACCGCGAAGATCAGCACGGCGATGGTCGCGACGAGAAACTCGGGCACCGCGACGGTCGACAGCGTGAGCACGTTGAGCGCGCGATCGACGAGCGAGCCGCGATACATCGCCGAGAGAATGCCGATCACGAGCGCGAGCGGCACGGACACGAGCGCGGTCAGTCCCGCCAGCACGAGCGAGTTCGGCAGACGCGTGGAGATCAGCTCGCTGACCGGCAGATTGTTCGACAGCGACGTGCCGAAGTTGCCCGTCACCACATGCAGGAGCCACTGGATATAACGCGTGACCGCGGGCTGGTCGAGGCCGAACTGATGCCGCAGCGCCGCCACCTGCTCGGGCGTCGCCGCCTGACCGAGCGCCTGCTGCGCGGCATCGCCCGGCAAGAGTCCGGTGATGCCGAACACCACCATCGACACGATCCACAGCGTAAGCAGCGCGAGGCCGAGGCGCGCGGCGACGAGTCGTTGCGCATGAGCTTTCATCGGATAAACGCCTCTTTTTTGAAGGGTTGAAATCGTGCGCCGCGCTCGTGGCCGCGGCGCACGCCCGCTGCTAGCGCACGCTCATGCTTCGAGCCACACGTTCTCCGCGAACATCCAGCCCATCAGGCCCGCGAGCGGGATGCCGCCCAGGCCCTTCAGCTTCGACGTATGGGCGTCGAGCGAGCTCTGGAACATCGGAATGCCGATGCCGCCATCCGTGTGCACGAGCTCCTGCATGTCGCCGTAGATCTTCTTGCGCTTCGCGTCGTCCGGTTCGCCACGCGCGGCGACGAGCATCTGGTCGAATTGCGCGCTCTTCCAGTTCGCTTCGTTCCACGGTGCATCGGACTTGAAGAACTGCGTGAAGATCACGTCCGCGCTCGGGCGCGCATTGATGTTGCCGAAGCCGAGCGGATGCTTCATCCAGTGATTCGACCAGTAGCCGTCCGACGGCACGCGCACCACCTGCAGATTGATGCCCGCCTGCGGCGCGACCTGCTGCATCAGCACGGCCATTTCGACGGAGCCTTCCGCCGCCGGCGATGCGTACAGTTGAATCGGCGTGCTGCCGAGCTTCGCCTTCTGAAAGTGGAACTTGGCCTTGTCGGGATCGAAGCCGCGTTGCGGCAGGCCCGACATGTAGTACTTGTTGCTCGGATCGATCGGCTGATCGTTGCCGATCGCGCCATAGCCGCGGAAGATCGTCTTGCGCATCTGCTCGCGATCCATCAGGTACATCATGCCGCGGCGGAAATCCGCATTGCCGGTGATGCCGCCATCGTCGCGCATGATGAGATCGGTGTACTGGCCCGTCTTCGTTTCCAGCACGTTGAAGCCCGGCGTGCCCTTGATGCGCTCGGTCGACCGCGCGCTCACCGCGTTGATGAGCTGCACGTCGCCGGACATGAGCGCATTCACGCGCGCGGGCTCGTCCGCGATGCCGATCAGCTCCACTTCGTCCAGGTGCGGCATGCCCGGCTTCCAGTACTTCTCGTTGCGCACGCCGACGGTACGCACGCCCGGCGCGAATTCCTTCAGCTTGAAGGGGCCCGTGCCGACCGCCGTCTTGAAGTCCGTCGTGCCGTCCTTGATGATGAGGAAGTGCGAGTCCGCCAGAATGACCGGCAGATCCGCGTTCGCGCCCGTCAGCGTGATCGTGAGCTCGTTCGGTCCGGTCGCCTTGATCTCCTTGAACTGATCGGCGAGCGTCTTCGCCTTCGAGCCGACCGCCGGGTCCTTGTGGCGCATCAGCGAATAGATGACGTCCTGCGGCGCGAGCGACTTGCCGTCGTGGAACTGGACGCCGCTGCGCAGCTTCACGACCCACACGGTCGCGTCTTTCGTTTCGAGCGATTCGGCGAGCGCCATCTTCGCGCCGAGGTGACTGTCGAGCTCGGTCAGGCCGCTGTAGAACATGAAGGCACGCGCATAGTCGGTGCCGAGCGCGCCCTTGGCGGGATCGAGCGTATCGGCGGCGGACGACGACTGCGTCGCCACGCGGATGCGTCCACCCTGCTTCGGCTTGTCCTGCGCAAACGCCGCACCGCTCGCGGTGAGGAGCCCCGCGCCCGTCACCGACAGCAGTCCGCCCGCGGCCATCGCGCGAAGGACGTTGCGCCGCGACGCGCCGCGGCGCGTCAGTTCTTCGAGCCGTTTGCCGGCATCGGCATGGGCAAGTGCTTCAGGCGATTGGTCGATGCTCATGAACTTCTCCGCGATAGGGGCTGTGAATGTCCGGCGGCTTGCTCATTGGATGAAGGCCGCCTGTCTTTGCTTCGGATGCTTCGATGCTTCAATAGAACACGTCTTTGATCGAGTAATACGCGCCGACGAGCGGCAGAAACCACGGCTTGCCCGTATGGCCCGGAATCGCGGGCCAGTCGAAATCGCGCCACGGGTTCGCATCGGCGTGGCCGTCCATCACGTCGGCCATGATCTGGCCCATGTGCGTCGCCATCTGCGTGCCGTGGCCGCTGTAGCCCATCGAGAAATAGATGCCGTCGTGCTGGCCCGCGCGCGGCAAGCGATCCGCAGTGATATCGACGAGACCGCCCCAGCAATAGTCGATGCGCGCATCGGCCAGGCTCGGGAAAATCGCTGCGAGATTGGCTTGCAGAATGCGTCCGCTCTTCGCATCCGACGGGCGCTCCGATGCGGTGAAGCGCGCGCGTCCGCCGAGCAGCAAACGTGAATCGGGCGTCACGCGAAAGTAGTTGTGCATCAGGCGGCTCGTCGTGTACGAGCGCCGGTTCGGCAAGAGTGCTTGCAGCCGGTCCGCGGGCAGCGGCTCGGTCACGACGATGAACGAGCCGACCGGCGCGAGCCTGCGCCGATACCACGCGAACGGGCCGTGCTTCGACGGTCCCGTCGCGATCAGCACCTGCTTCGCGCGCAACGTGCCGCGCTTCGAGTCGATTCGATACGCGCCGCCCTCCTTTGTGATCGCCGTGACTTCGGCATGCTCGTAGAGACGCGCGCCGTGCCTGACGGCGGCATCGGACAGTCCGGCGGCGAACTTGCCCATGTGCATCTGCCCGCCGTGGCGCTGCAGCAGACCGCCGTGAAAGGCATCCGATTGCACTTCATCGCGGACCTGCCCGCGATCGAGCAGCTCGATGTCCGGATCGACTTCGCGCCGGATCAGCTCGGCGGTCGTCGCGATATGGTCGAGATGATGCGGCTTCGCGGCGAGCTTCAGCTTGCCCGACGCGAGATAGTCGCAATCGATGTTTTCCTCGCGGATCAATCGCTCGACCGTGCTCACCGCGGCCGCATACGCGCGATAGCAGCCCTGCGCGCGCTCGACGCCGAGTTGCGCACGCAGCGCCGCGTAGTCCTGCGCGACGCCCGTGTTGCACTGGCCGCCGTTGCGCCCCGACGCGCCGCCGCCCATGCGTCCGGCATCGAGCACGGCGACCGACGCGCCGCGTTTGCCCAATGCGAGCGCCGCTGACAAACCCGTGAACCCGCCACCGATCACGGCGACATCGGCCTGACCATCGGCCGGGCCTTCGCACGTCGAGACGATCGCGGGCGCGGTGTCGAGCCAGTAGGAGTCGAGTTTCATCGGCATTGCTCGCGTGAGGTGGCTTCGATTACAGACCGAGTTGGCCGGCGAGATCGCCGATGGTGTCCACTTCGTAATACTCGTAGTACGGCGTGCCCGGCTCGTGGCCGCGCTTGACGAACGCCTTGTGCTTGATGCCCATGTCGTGCGCGGTCATCAGGTCGTAGCGCAGGCTCGACGAAACATGCAGCACGTCTTCCGGATTGCAGTTCAACTGGTCGAACATGTACTCGAAGCCCTGCATGCGCGGCTTGTACGACTGCGCCTGCTGCGCCGTGAACACGCGATGGAACGGCGCGCCGAGCTTGTCGACGTTGCTCTGGATCTGATCGTTCGATGCGTTCGACAGAATCACGAGCTTGTACTTCTTCGCGAGACGCGAGAGGCCTTCCGGCACGTCCGGATGCGGGCCCCAGGTCGGCACCGCGAGGTAGTACTGTTCGGCTTCCGCTTCGTTGAATTCGACGTTCATGCGCGCGCACGCGCGGCGCACCGAATTGACGATCACGTCGCGATACGGCTTCCATGCGCCGAGCACTTCGTCGCGGCGATAGCCCGCGAAGAACTTGACGAACTGCTCGAGGTCGTCGCCTTGCAGGCGGTCGGCGTACATCTCGCGGGCCATGTCGGCCATGCGGAATTTCGTCAGCGTGCCGTAGCAGTCGAACGTGATGTACTTCGGCTCGAAATCGATCATGGTGTCAGTCCTGTCGTGTAGGGGTGAAAACAAGGAACAGCGTTGCGTTGAGAAAATTTAAACAAGGCAAAAATGACTGATGGCGTTGAATGCGTGCCTCGCGACGACACAAGTGATGCGTTTTCATCCTCCGCCACAGCACAAAATGCGGTGTGCTTCTGGAACGATCGTGCGTGTTTGCGCGCCTCAGCCTTCCGTGTCGATGAGCACGCTCTTGAAGCGCAGATTCGCTTCATATGCCTGCCGCCCGAGATCCTTGCCGATGCCCGAGCGCTTGTAGCCGCCCGTGGGAATCACGAAGTCGCTCGTGCGGCCATAGCGGTTGACCCATACGGTGCCCGCTTCGATGCCGCGCACCATGCGCAATGCGCGGCCGATATCCGCGGTGTGCACGCCCGCCGCGAGCCCGTAGTCGGGATGCGCCGCGAGTTCGAGGGCTTCTTCTTCCGTGTCGAACGACTGCACGGTGAGCACCGGACCGAAGATTTCATTGCGCACGGCGTCGCTTTCCTGCGTGACGTCGCACAACAGGGTCGGTGAATAGAACGCGCCGGGCGTCGCGGCGTCCGCGCGCCTGCCGCCGCAACGCAGGGTCGCGCCCTGCGCGATGCTGCGCTGAACGATCGCGTCGATGCGCTGCGCCTGCGGCTCGGAGATGATCGGCGGCAAGGTCGTGCCCGCCGCCCATGTCGCGCCCGCCTTGGGTTCGCCGAATGCTTGCGCGATGCGATCGGTCAGTTCTTCGGCGATAGCGCGTTGCACGAGCAGCCGCGAGCCCGCGACGCACACCTGCCCCGCGTTCCCCGTGATCGCACCCGCGATGCGCCGCGCCACTTCATCGATGCGCGGTGCATCGGCGAAGACGATCTGCGGGCTCTTTCCGCCCAGCTCCAGCGTGACCGGCTTCGTGCCGCTTTCCGCGCACGCAGCCATGATTGCGGCGCCGGTGCGCGTCGAGCCGGTGAACGTGACCTTGCCGATGCGCGGATGCCGCACGAGCGCGTCGCCGGTCGTGCGCCCGTCGCCCTGAACGACATTGAAGATGCCCGGCGGCACGCCCGCTTCGAGCGCGAGCTCGGCGAGGCGCAATGCGCTGAACGGCGTCATCTCCGAGGGCTTGAGCACGACCGCGTTGCCCGCCGCGAGCGCCGGCGCTGTCTTCCACACGCCCATCACGAGCGGGAAGTTCCACGGGGCGATCGCGCCGATCACGCCGTACGGCTCGGCGATCGTCATGCCGAGATGCCGATGATCCGTCGCCGCGACATCGCCGCCGATCTTGTCGGCCAGCTCCGCATAGAAGCGGATGCTCTCGGCGGTGAACGGCACATCCCAGTGGTACGCATCGCGCACGGGACGCGTCGAGCCGATGCTTTCGAGCGGCGCAAGCGTGGCCGCGTCGGCGGCGACGAGATCGGCGAACTTGCGCAGCACGCGTGCGCGCTCGCGCGGCGCGCGGCGGGCCCAATCGCTCTTTTTGAACGCGCTGTACGCGTTCTGCACGGCGTAGTCGATCATCGCGTCATCGGCGACGGGCACCGATGCATACGCGACGCCATCCGACGGGCGCGCCACGTCGATACGCGACGCGCCCGCGTCGATCAATTCGCCGCCGATGAAATGCCCGCTCCTGATGACGATGCTGGCAGGATCGAACCGGTCCATATGCGTGAGCCCTCCTCCGGAATGTTGCGTTGACATGGCTTCATCGTAGGACCAGAGCGCCGGCATATTTCGCCGACAAAATTGCCGATTCAGCACGGCGCGCGCGTTCTTGCCGCGATAACCCGCGGTTTTGCGTTGCACCACGCGCGTGCGCCGCGCATCGCGCGGGGCAGGAAGATCGTCCTAGCCATGTGCGCGCTGCAATGTCACAGTCACGGTAAATGTCTTCAAAGTGAGGAGGCCGGCGTGCCCCGCTCGAACAACAACGACCTGATCGAATACCGGGCTTTCACGCTCGACGACATCCCCGCGGCGCACGCGTTGTCGGCGTCCGTCAAATGGCGGCATCGCGCGGACGACTGGCGCTTCGCTGCGCGTCTGGGCAACGGCTTCGCCGCCGTCGACAGCCAGGGCGCGCTCGTCGGCACGGCGCTCGCATTTCAGTTCGGCGCGGATGCGGCGACGCTCGGCATGTTCATCGTGTCGCCCGAGCATCAGCGGCGCGGCATCGGGCGCGGCCTGCTGGACCGGCTGATGACGAAGCTCGGCCCGCGCATGCTGCTGATCCATGCATCGAACGAAGGCAAGCCCTTGTGCGAGGCACGCGACTTCGAATCCATCGGCACCATTCATCAACATCAGGGCGCGGCGTTTCAGCCGCCGCTCGTCTCGTTGCCGCCCGGCGAGCGCCTGCGTCCGATCGGCGCGAAGGACACGCCGCGACTCGCCGCGCTAGCCTCGCGTGCGAGCGGACTCGACCGCACGGCGCTACTGCCGCCATTGCTCGAGGTCGCGAGCGGCATCGCACTCGACCGCGATGGCGAACTGATCGGCTTCGCACTGTTCCGGCGTTTCGGCGACGGCCATGTGATCGGCCCGGTGATCGCGCCCGAATCGCCCGACCAGAGCCGCGCCAAGGCGTTGATCAGCTATTGGCTCGCGTTGAACGCGGGCATGTTCGTGCGCGTCGACACGCCGTTGCGATACGGGCTTTCCGCGTGGCTCGAAGGGCTCGGGCTGCCGCTCGTCGATACCATCGAGCAGATGGCGGCCAACGGCGTGCCCTCCGCCGATGCAACGCTCACGCAATTCGCGCTGACGAGCCAGGCAGTGTGGTGAGCTGCGGTGTGATGACCGGTCGTCACGCCTTCGCGAGCCACGCGAACTCGTCGGGCGCGGCATGATCTAGCCGTACGTCATCGGGTACTTGATCCGGTACGTGGTCGAGTAACCGTCGGCGGCCACGCGGCGCACGTCGATATCGACGCCCGCCTGCTTCGCGGCCTGCCGGTTCATCATTGCGGAATCGAGCTTCCGGAACCTCGGATTGCGCGCGCCGATGCAGCGTTGCGCCGGCGTGAACCTCTCGCGCGTGAACGGACCCGTGCCGTTGCCCCTGGAGAATCACGAGGCCGTCGACGCTGAACGCTCGCGCTGCCAGCAGCGCAGGCCGAACAGCGGCACGACGCCATAGGCGTGATCGAGCATGTCCGACAACAGACTCTCGTAGCGCTCCCAGCGTATCTCGTCGACGAAGACGCAGATCTCCAGCGCGACCACGGCCGTCGTGGACTGCACGTGGCGGATCACGAGCGGCATGTCGAGGCGCACCGCCGGATGCTCGCGGAAATACCCGCTGAGATAGACACGATATAGACCGAGGTTCGTGCGGCGCTCGCCGCCGGGCGTGACGAGCGGCCGTTCGATCGCTTCCTGCAGCCGCGCGAGCAAGGCATCGTCGGGATAGCGGATGGTGTCCACGTCGAAGTGAATCGCGTGACGCAGGCGTCGCGCGCCCGAGGCGATCATGCCGCGCCAGTTCCTCACGCTGTTCGTGAGGAGAAGCTGGCTCGGCAACATCACGATCGTGTTATCGAAGTTGCGCACCTTGATCGTGTTCAATGCGATATCGATCACGATGCCATCGGCGACATAGCCCGGCACCTCGATCCAGTCGCCCACGCGCAGCATGTCGTAGGCCGCGAGTTGAATGCTCGCGACGAAGCCGAGCAGCGAGTCGCGAAAGATGATGATGAGCAGCGCCGTGACGGCGGACAGTCCCGTGAGCAGATAGACCGGCGAACGCTCCATGATCAGCGAGACCACCGCGATCAGCGCGACCAGATACACGACGATGGTCGCGATCTGCAGAAAGCTCTTGATCGGCCGCTCGCTCGCGGACGGAAAGTGGCTGTAGCGCTCGTCGATGCTGTCGCGCAATGCGAGCGCCGCGCGCACGAGCGTGTACACCATGTAGCAGGCTGCGAGAATGGCGAGCGGCTTGCCGAGCGCCGGGATGATCGGAAACGTGAGGCCGGTGAGCATCGGCGCCGACGCATAGACGATCGCCGCGGGCACGAGCGGCGCGAGCCGGTGAAACACCCGGTGACGCTCCGCCGCGATCAGCCACTTGCGCCCTTCCTTGCGCGCGAGGCGGCTGACGATCAACAGCATGATCGAGCGCGTCAAGTAATAGCAGACGACGCTCGCGAGCAGAATCCCCAGCAGCATGGCAGCGACCAGCAGGGTCGCGACGAGCCAGCTCTCGGTGGCGACGTGGACTTGCCAGTCTGGTCCCACTTCGATACGCAAGGTATTGCCGAACATGGACGCTCCCGTCATGGGCGAACCGATGTGATTGTTCAGGCGAATCGGACGTGACACTTGCTCTGCCGGTTATTGTAGTAGCGTCGAACTTCGGCACCGCGCTTCGCTATCGGATTGCGCTCGCGTCATGCCGATGCAGATGCGATGGATGAAGGCCCTTCGCATTCCACGATTTTCCCGCTACAATTCGGTCCCCTTGCCCAGGTGGCGGAATTGGTAGACGCACTATCTTGAGGGGGTAGCGCCGCGAGGCGTGCGGGTTCGAGTCCCGCCCTGGGCACCAGCCGCATTTGTATCGGCTTCCGTCTTCTTCTGTTCCCTGCGCCCCGAACGTGGCTTGTGCATCTCCGGCGGCGCGGTCAGGCCCGCCACGGCCGCTCCCGACTGAATCAGAAACTCCCTGAACGCATTGGCGACCTGAGGCAGACGCCGCTCCGACATATGCACGACATGCCATGCCCGCTCGATCGGCGTCGCCGGCACGGGCAGCGTCGCGAGCAGGCCCGCCTGCATTTCGAGCGCGCACGCGTGCAGCGAAAGAAACGCAACGCCGAGCCCCGCTTCGACGAGCTGCTTGATCGCCTCGTTGCTCGATAGCTCCGATGCGGCATGCAGCTTCAGCCCCGCTTCCTTGAACAAGCCCTCGATCGCGACCCGCGTGCCCGAGCCGCGCTCCCTGACGAGCAGATTCGCCGATTCGAGATCGGGCAGGCTCAAGCGCTTCGCGTGCATCAGCGGATGCGACGGCGCGGCCACGAACGCCATCGGATGCTTCGCGAATGCCGCGGCGCTCGTGCGCAACTCGCGCGGTTGACGCCCCATGATCGCGAGATCGATTTCATTCGTCGCGAGCATGCGCACGATGTCATCGCGATTGCCGATGCGAAACTGCAGCTTCACGCCGGGCCGATCCTTCGTGAAGCGCACCAGCAGCGGCGGCACGAGATACTCCGCCGTCGTGATCGCGCCGATGCGCAAGGTGCCGCCCAACTCGCCGCGCAACGCCGCCACCTCTTCGCCGGCTTCATTCCAGAGGCTCAGGATTTCGTTCGCATAACGCGCCATCACTTCGCCCGCGGCGGTGAGCTGCACTTCGCGCCCTACTCTGCGCAGAAGCGGCGTGCCCGCCGCCTCGCCGAGCAGCGAGATCTGCAGCGACACCGCCGGCTGCGTGAGATGCAGTTCATCGGCGGCGCCCGAGATGCTGCCCACGCGCGCCACGGTCTGCAGCGTGCGCAATTGCCGGAAGGTCGTCGTTTTTAACATTAGTGAAAACTTATGAGTCGGCGATAAATACTAAATAGCGCAAATGTTTTCGCGACCTTATATTTTTTCCAACGAGGTCGTCAAGCATTCGAACTGCACTTCCGGGAGAGCCATGATGTTGAATCCTTACGCACGACACCAGGTCGATTCGCCCCATCGCATCGTCATCGTGGGCGGCGGCGCCGCGGGTCTGGAACTCGCGACGCGTCTCGGCAATGGCGCCGGCAAGCGCAAGCGCGCCGAAGTGATCCTCGTCGATCGCTTTCCGACGCACTTCTGGAAACCGCTTCTGCACGAAGTCGCTTCGGGCCAGATCGATGCGTCGAGCCATCAGATCGATTACGCCGCGCACGCGAAGTGGAATCACTTTCGCTTCGAACAAGGCGCGCTCACGAACATCGATCGCGGCAGGCGCGAGATCGTCATAGACGAGACGACCGATATCGACGGCCGTCCTGTTCTGCCGAAGCGAACGCTCGCATTCGATACGCTCGTGCTCGCGCTCGGCAGCGTGACGAACTTCTTTTCGATTCCGGGCGCGGAACAGCATGCGCTGACGCTGGAGACCGTCGAGCAGGCGGACGCATTCAGGCGGCGTCTGCTGTCGAGTCTGCTGCGCGCGAGTCATGCACGGCAGGCGACGCCCGGCGCGGCCAGGACGCCGGTTTCAGTGACGGTGATCGGCGGCGGCGCGACGGGCGTCGAGCTGGCCGCCGCACTGCGCGGTTCGGCCGAGATGCTGCGCGACTATCACCTTGCGTCGCTCAATCCGGCCAGCGATATCCGCATTCGTCTGCTCGAAGGCGCGCCGCGCGTGCTGCCCGCGCTGCCCGAGCGCATCTCGGCGCGCGCTCAGGATGTGCTCGCGGGGCTCGGCGTCGAGCTTCGTCTCGGTTGCCGCGTGCGTTCCGTCGACGCGAACGCCGTATCGACCGCGGACGGCGAGACGCTCGAGAGCGATATCACGATCTGGGCCGCGGGCGTGGAAGGACCGCCCGTGCTGCGCACGCTCGAAGGATTGCCGTTGAACCGGCTCGGACAGGTGATCGTCGACGCGACGCTGCAAATCGAGCCCGGCTCCGGCATCTACGCTATGGGCGACTGCGCCGCGTGCGCGGCGTCGAAGGGCGATGCGCTGGTGCCGCCGCGCGCGCAGGCGGCGTGGCAGCAGGCCGTCTATCTCGCCGATGCCCTCGCGCGCCGACTCGACGATCGCGCCGTCGCGCATTTCGCATACCGCGATCAGGGCACGCTGATCTCGTTCGGACGCGCGGGTGCGGCGGGCGCGCTGATGAGCGAACTGCTACGCCGGCCGCTCTTCATCGACGGATGGTTCGCGGCGTCGTGCTACCGGCATCTCTATCGCCGGCACATCATGGGCCTCACGGGCGTCAAGCGCGCGGTGATGTACGCGGCGAGCCAATGGCTGCGTGAACGCGTGCGCCCCACGGTGAAGCTGAACTGACGCCCCGGTGCGCCAGGCGATGCGTTTCTCAGCGCATCGCCATGGCCTCGCCGGGCTGCGAGCGGCCCGACACGAGGCATTGCGATCTGAACGCGTCGCGCTGGCTGCTCGCGGCCGCCTGGCTGAAGCCCTTGCCCAGCGCGTCGAACTCGACCTGCGCTGCGCTCTGCGCACACGACGTCGCGGCAATGTCCCGTCCCTGCGCGTGAAGCATGGCGCGGTCGGCGACGAGATACGCAACGAGCGCGAATACGACGGCCTTGAATATTTTTTTCATGCTTATCTCCTTGCGTTCTAGGCTAAGGGCCGCGCGGCTCCGGGCAAATCAGGGCAAGCCCGGAGCGAACGGGCGGTTTTTTCGCCGCAGCACCCAACAATCCGATGATCGGTAAAAATGTCAAGGCCGCGCGGCGCAATGAATTTGATACGCCGCAACACCCCCAAAATCTTTTCTTTTGGGTTATGCTCGTTAACCCTTAGGAATACGCCTAGATTGCGCACCCGGAAGCAGACCTCCGCGCACTCGTCCCGCCTTACATTCCACTGTCACCGCGCCTTTCCAGCGAGCCTTCGGGCGCTGGCCGCGCTTTGCGCCCGATTTCGACCCAATCTATGCATCTGCCGTCCGTTCTCAGCTTTCTCATCTGGATTCCAGTGGTGTCGGGCATCTTCGTGCTGACGTTCAGCGCGTCGGCCACGCTCTCGCGCGCCGTCGCCCTGCTCGGGGCGATGCTCGGCCTGCTGCCGCTCGTGCCGCTGCTGTCGCGTTTCGATGCGGCTTCGAGCGCGATGCAGTTCGTCGAGCGCGTCGAGTGGCTGCCGCAGTTCGGCATTTCGTACCATCTGGGCGTCGATGGCATCTCACTGTGGTTCACCGTGCTGACGGCCGTGACGACGCTCATCATCTTCATCGCGTCGTGGCAGTCGGTCACGAAGCAGGTCGCGCAGTACTACGGCGCGTTTCTCGTGCTTTCGGGCTGCATGCAGGGCGTGTTCGCATCGCTGGACGGCATGCTGTTCTTCGTGTTCTTCGAGGCGTCGCTGATTCCGCTATATCTGCTGATCGGCACATGGGGCGGCGAGCGGCGCGTGTATGCGGCGATTCGCTTCTTCTTTTTCTCGCTGCTCGGCTCGCTCGCGATGCTGGCCGCGCTGATCTATCTGTGGACGCAGGCGCATACCTTCGACATCGACGCATGGCGTCATCTGAAGCTCGGCTTCACGCCGCAGATCATGGTTTTCGTCTGCTTTCTCGCGGCATTCTCGGTCAAGGTGCCGATGTGGCCCGTTCACACGTGGCTGCCCGACGTGAACTCGGAAGGCCCGACAGGCGCGGCGGTGCTGCTCGGCATGCTGAAGATCGGCGGCTACGGCATGCTGCGCTACGTGTTGCCGATCGTGCCCGACGCCGCCCACTTCTTCGCCCCGGCGATGATCGCGCTGTCGCTCGTCGCCGTGATCTACGGCAGCCTCGTCGCGCTCGCGCAAACCGACATGCGCAAGCTGCTCGCGTACTCGGCGGTCGCGCACATGGGTCTCGTGACGCTCGGCCTTTTCACCTTCGATCGCCTCGGCACCGAAGGCGCGGTCGTGCAGATGCTGTCGTACGGCATCGTGTCCGGCGCGATGCTGCTGTGTACGGGCGTGCTGGTCGAGCGCACTAAAAACGGCTCGATCGATGCCTACGGCGGCGTCGCCAACACGATGCCCCGCTTCGCCGTCTGCGCGATGCTGTTCTCGATGGCCAACGTCGGCCTGCCCGGCACGTCGGGTTTCGTCGGCGAGTTTCTGGTGCTGATGGGCGCGATCCGCCTGAACTTCTGGATCGGCGCGGCGGCCGCCACGTCGCTGATCCTGAGCGCGGCCTATACGCTGTGGATGGTCAAGCGCGTGATCTTCGGCGCGGTCCGGAACGAGCGCGTGGCCGGCCTGCGCGATCTCGGCAAGCGCGAGCTCGCGCTGTTCGGCGCGATGGCCGTGCTCGTGCTCGGGATCGGCGTTCATCCGAAGACCTTCACGGACGCGATGGGCCCGTCGGTGGAAAACCTGCTGTCCGCCGTGCAAGGCTCGACGCTGCCGGACGACGCCAGCGCGCCTTCGTACAATGCCCGTCGCGAAGCGGCTTCGGAGCGCACGCCGGGCTGATCGCGTCACGCCCCCGGCTAGCGCGCTTCCAGCAAAGATCCGGGAGCGACGCTAACATTTGATTGTTCGCGGACACATGCCGCCGCGCCGCTCATGCATAATCGACGGGCGTCGCCGGTTTCGTCTTGCATCGCCGTTCCATCCGAATTTGAAATTGCAATCGTTCGATATGCAGTCAATGGAGGCCTGGACATGAACAAGAAGAGTTCCGCAGCCATCTGGATCTTCGTTGCGATGATCATCGGCATCGGGGTCGGCTACATGATCTTCACGAGCTTCCCGGACAAGAAGACCGCCACGGAAGTCGCCGGTTACATCTCGCTCGTGTCCGATGTCTTCCTGCGCCTCATCAAGATGCTGATCGGGCCGCTCGTGTTTTCCACGCTGGTCGTCGGCATCGCGCACATGGGCGACGCCGCCTCGGTCGGACGCGTGTTCGCCAAGGCGCTCGGCTGGTTCCTCACTGCGTCCCTCATTTCGCTGTTGCTCGGGCTCTTGATGTCGAACCTGCTCAAGCCCGGCGACAACCTCGGACTGCCGCTGCCGGACATCGGCGCATCGGCGAATCTCGCGACATCGAAATTCACGCTCAAGGACTTCGTGAGTCACATGGTGCCGCGCTCGTTCGCCGAAGCGATGGCCAACAACGAGATCCTGCAGATCGTCGTGTTCTCGATGTTCTTCGGCGTCGCGCTCGCCGCGCTCGGCGAACGCGGCAAGATTCTGCTCGCGGCGATCGATCAGCTCTCGCACGTGATGCTCAAGATCACCGGCTACGTGATGAAGCTCGCGCCGCTCGCGGTGCTCGCCGCGATGGCCGCCACTGTCGCGGTCAACGGGCTGACGATCCTCCTGAAGTTCGCGGTCTTCATGGCCGACTTCTATATCAGCCTGTTCCTGCTGTGGGGGCTGCTCGTGCTCGCGGGCTTCCTGTTCCTGCGCCGGCGCGTGTTCAGGCTGCTGTCGCTCATCAAGGAGGCGTTCATGCTGTCCTTCGCGACTGCGAGTTCGGAGGCCGCGTATCCGAAGATCCTCGACGCGCTCGACCGCTTCGGCGTGAAGCGCAAGATCTCCAGTTTCGTGATGCCGATGGGCTACTCGTTCAATCTCGACGGCTCGATGATGTACTGCACGTTCGCGACGCTCTTCATCGCGCAGGCGTACAACATTCATCTTCCGCTCAGCACGCAGATCACCATGTTGCTGATCCTGATGCTGACGTCGAAAGGCATGGCGGGCGTGCCGCGCGCGTCGCTGGTCGTGATCGCGGCGACGTTGAACCATTTCGATATTCCCGAGGCGGGCCTGTTGCTGATTCTCGGCGTGGACACCTTCCTCGACATGGGCCGCTCCGCCACCAACGCAGTGGGCAACTCGATCGCGAGCGCGGTGGTCGCCAAGTGGGAAGGCGAGCTGCTGCCGGAGTCGGAAGCGGCGGCGAATGCGGCGCGTATCGAGGCCGAACAGGAAGCCTCACTGGCGCATCCCGCACAAGTCTGACGGAGGCGAGCCATGAAGACGCAGCGCTTCCTGGCGGCGCTGGCTTCGGCCAGCCTGATCGCCTTCGCCTTCGGTGCGCGCGCCGCCGACGACGTGCAAACCCCTGCTCCGAACGCCGACGCCTACGCGCCCGCGACGCTGACGGGCACGCTCGCCAAGGCGCGCGACACGGGCACGATCGCGCTCGGCTATCGCGATGCGTCGGTGCCGTTCTCCTATCTCAGTCCGCGCAAGGAGCCGATCGGTTATTCGATCGAGTTGTGCAAGTCGCTCGTCGCGGCAATCGGCAACGCGGTCCACAGGAAGCTGAACATCCGGTGGGTGCCCGTGACGCCGGAGACTCGTATCGATGCGGTCGTCGACGGCAAGGTCGATCTCGAATGCGGCTCGACCACGAGCAACATCGAGCGACAGAAGCGCGTGGCGTTCTCACCGATCTTCTTTGTGGCCGGCACTAAAGTGATGGTCAAGCAAGGCTCGCCGATCCGCTCGTTTCGCGATCTGGCGGGCAAGCGGGTCGCGGTGACGGCGGGAACCACGAATGAAAAGGCCTTGCGCGACCTCGACAGAAAGTTCGGGCTCGGCATGCAATTGCAGGTCGTGCCGGATCACGCGGAAGGCTTCGCGCGCGTGGCGAATGGCCAGGCCGATGCGTTCGCCACCGACGACGTGCTGCTATACGGCCTCATCGCGGAGAACGCGTCGAAGGGCGGTGCGTATCAGGTGATCGGCGATTATCTGTCGTACGATCCGTACGGCATCATGTATCGCAAGAACGATCCGCAGCTCGCGCAAGTGGTGAAGGACACGTTTCAGGAGCTCGCCGCCGATGGCGAAATCGAGCGTCAATACAAGCGCTGGTTCCTGCAACGCCTGCCGTCGGGCACGAGCCTCGACATGCCGATGAGCGCGCAGCTCGAAAGCATCATCGAGTCGATGGCGGGCGGCGAGGCGCAGTGAGCGCTGCCGCGGTTCACGCGGGACTCGCCTGCATGACGCGATTGCGTCCGCATGCCTTCGCGTCGTAGAGGGCCTCGTCGGCGGCGCGGATGAGCGCGCTCACGTCGTCGTCACGTTCGGGCCGCCAGCTCGCGAGGCCGATGCTCGCCGTCACGCGGCCGAACTCGCTGCCCGCGTGCTCGATCGACAGATCGCTGATGGCCGCGCGAATCTTCTCCGCGACTTGCGCGGCGCCATCGGCGGGCGTGTCGGGCAATACGACGATGAATTCCTCGCCGCCATAGCGCGCGGCCGTATCGACGGGCCGCCGGATGTTGTCGCCGATACAGCGCGCGACAGCCGCGAGCGCATCGTCGCCGGCCTGATGACCGTAGGCGTCGTTGAACGCCTTGAAGCGATCGATATCGACGAACAGCAGTGAAAAGAGACTGCGCGTGCGGCGTGCCCTGCGCCATTCCTGATCGAGGATCTCGCCCAGCGTGCGGCGATTGTGCAGGCCGGTGAGGCCGTCGGTGCGCGCGAGCAACTGCAGCTCCGACTCCGCGCGCATGCGCCGCCTGAACTGCGCGGCGAGCACGAACGACAAGGCGATGAAGCCGATCGCGAGCGCGCCCATCGAAGAGCCGATGATGATCGCGCGCCGCCGCCATGCCGCGTAGATATCCTCTTCGCCTTCGGCCACCATGATGATGAGCGGCAGGTTCGGAAAGTTGCGGAAGTAGTAGAGGCGGCGCCTGCCGTCGATCGACGATGTCTCGCTGAAGCTGCCGTGCTCCGCCGCGCGAAACTGCCTGAAGGTGTCGGCGTGGCTGATGTCGCGGCCGATCACGCGGGCATCGAAAGGTTGACGCATGATCATCAGGCCGTCGTGGCTGATCAGCGATACGGCGCCGTGCGGTCCGAGCGAAAGCCCCGCGAAAAGATTGCGAAAGTATTCGAGGTTGATGGCGAGCATCGCGACGCCCGCGAACGATCCGTCGGGATGCGATAGCCTGCGGCTGAGCGCGATGCTGGGCGCGCCGCCGCGCAGACGCGACGCGTACGGGTTGCTGATGTAAAGCCCGATGTTCGGGTTCTCGCGCTGGACGGTGAAGTAGCTTCGATCCGCAAAATTGCCCGGTCTGGGCTCGAGGCTGCCCGAATCGATGACGATTTTGCCGCTTTCGTCGAGCACGAGTATCGATCCCAGATCGCGGGCGGTCGCGGCGCGATCGAACAGCACGTCGTTGCGCAGCCGCGGCGGCAGGCTGATTACATCGTCGCGCTGCACCCCTTCGACGACAGCTTGCAGCGAGAGTTCGTACAGTTCGAAATTGCGCTCGATATCGCGCTCCGCGAGCAGCGCAAGATTGCGCGACGTGTCGCGCGCGCGGTCGAGCGCATCGATTCTGCCTTGATACAGCACCAGCGCGCAAAGCCCCACCATGACGAGCGCGATGAGGGTGCCGCACAACACGATGACGTTCGGAGTCGATGTTCGCGGGCGCGCCGGCGCGGGCGCATTGACACTCGGGTTGTAGATTTGTTCGGTTGCCACTATTTGGAGGTCCCGGAATCTGGCTCGCGAGTTAGCTTTGCTCTGTTCGGTCCTCGGTCAGCGAGCTAGGCCGCTATTCTCTCCTATTTGTCTGATTTGGGTGTGGGAAGGGAAGCCGCTCTGCACGCTTGAGTCTGTTGCTGTAGAAACGCTCGCGCGAAACGCGAATCGCCTTGTCGAAGTCCGTCTCCGTCGCGAGATGCTTGTGGTCCACGCTGACGAGCCATCCGTGCGCGGATCGGCACCAGCGGATTCGTCCTTCGTCGTAGAGTTCGGAGAACCAGCGCCAGAGCGTGGCGTCCTCCCTGTCGGCGAGTTGAGCCGCTTCGGTCCGAACCTTGTCTTGAATGATCGCCAGCATGGTTATCGTGGTCTCAGGCCAGTTCGTTTGCGAGCTCGGGCACGACGCTAAACAGATCGCCGACGAGACCATAGTCCGCCACGCTGAAGATCGGT